>NZ_CAXBCJ010000018.1:0-148245 GCF_963974565.1 uncultured Imperialibacter sp.
CGACAATGTTGGTAACAATGGACTTGGCCGTGGATGCTCTGATCAGGTGATCGTTGAGGTACTCGACACCCCGGATAACATTTCTCTGACAAATGCCATCATTACACCGTCTAATGCCAATGATTGTTCGCCTGATAATGGCCAGATTGCAGTAACAGACGTGCTGCTTAACGGTGGTTCAGATGGCACTGCCAACTATGATTTCAACCTATACGAAAGCGATGCTTCTACCCTCAGCCCGATTACGTTCGTTGGAGCAACTGTTTCTGGCTTAGCTCCTGGCGTGTATTTCGTAGAAGCAGTCGACAACACAGGAACCGGCTGTTCTTCTAACCTGCTTCAGGTAACAATTGCTGATGACGCAGTAAAACCTGCCATCACCATTGCTGAAACTGCTAAGAACACTATCTGCGATCCTTCTTTCGGGGGTGGTATCACTCCTACCGGTTCGCTGACTGCTACCATTACTGCTGGAGCAGGCGTTGATATGGATGGAAGTTATACCTTCGAATGGTTCCAGGGAACTACAGGCACCATGTCTGCCATCAACGATGGAGATGTGCTTGCAAATGGATCTGATGTCACCATCGCCAATGACCTTAACCCTGCAACTCCACCTCACACTTCAGTGATCAGTGGACTGGTAGAAGGTACCTACTGGGTAAGACTTACTGATACAAGCAATCCAAACAACAACTGTACTGCTACTGCTGAGTTTACGCTAACAGCTGATTTGAAAGAAGTTGAAATATTGGCTGCCAACATCACCCTGGCGCCTGATGTGGATTGCTCTGGTAATGACACCGGTTCAATCACTGTAGAGGCCGTAACAGTGGATGCTGTTGATGATGCAAACGTGGCTACTAACTTTACGGTAGAGTTCTTCGATGCTGCATTCGCTCCTATTGTAGCTCCCATCACTACTGTAGGAACTTTCACAAGACTAGGTTCACTGGCTGCTGGAACTTACTATGTAAGAGCTACCAGAGATGCTACTGGTTGTGTATCTGACTACACTGAAGTAACTATCATTGCAGATTCCATTGAGCCTGATATTACTGCCACAGTGAACCCGAATACTTTCTGCGACTTTACCGTCAATGGAAGCGGTGACATTACTTTGTCTATCGATGACCCGGCAAGCCCTGGTACACCTAGAGCGGCGGCCAACTACAACTTCCAGTGGTATGAAGGTTCTGGCATTCTTGGAGCCAACTTCCAAACTGGTGCAGGTCTTAACAGCGCTGCCAACCTGAAACCTGGATTCTACACAATCGTCGTTACAACTATCGACAATGTTGGTAACAATGGACTTGGCCGTGGATGCTCTGATCAGGTGATCGTTCAGGTGAAAGACACCCCGAACCAGGTGCTCATTCGTGCCGCCGACATCACGAAAACCAATTCTCAGGATTGTAACCCAGCGCAAAACGGAACAATCACCGTGAATGATGTATTTTTAAACAATGTATCGAATGGTACAGGTGGCTACACTTTCAAACTTTTCAATAATGCCTTTACCGACATTTCTGGTACCTATGCTTTCGCAGGAAACGTGGTAAGTAGTTTACCAAGCGGAACCTACTACGTGCAAGCCACCAGCACATCTGGTTCGGGTTGTAATTCCAACTTCCGTCAGGTAATTATTAACGACGTTTCGGTGAAGCCAACGCCATCAATTAGCCAGGTACGACCAAATACATATTGTGATCCTGCCAACTTTGACGGTAGCTTAACAGTGACTATTGGCAACAACGATGGTGGGGCATACCTCTACCAATGGCACAAAGGCTCGATTGGCGTTGTCAACCCAGTAGCAGTGGGCAATGGTGGCCAAACTGCAACCATCTCAAATGTTGAGGACGGACAGTATTGGGTAAGGGTAACCGACAACACGACTACCGGCTTGAACTGCGCTGCTACGGCCACTTTCAACCTTCAATACGTACCGGTTGTAATCACCCTGCAAGCAAGCAGCGCTGATGATACGTCTTGTGATGTAGACAATGGCTCCGTTTTCTTCAACGGCACGACGGACTTCGTAACAATAACAAGCTCCGGCAACCCTGCGGACAATGCGACAGTTAATGGACTCGCAGCGATTGATGCCAGCTACACCTTCCAGTTGTATAATTCGTCGTTTGCACTTCAGGTACCTGGAACATTGACCACCGCCAGCCTGGCGGCAGTGCAATTGCCCGCCGGTCGCTACTACGTAGTGGCAACACACAAGACCTTCCTTTGTGCCTCAGCTTTCTATCCAATTGACATTGATGACGATACAGTGCTGCCAATAATCGCTTCGTCAACTATCACCCCGGATACAAGCTGCGATGTTGAGAATGGAAGCATTCAGTTTGTTGCAGAAACAAATGGAGCAGATGGTTTGGCTTACGTTCTAACTTGGTATAGCGGGCAAAATACCTCTGGGGCTAACATCACAGGATCAACAACGGTTACTGGTTCTGGTAGCAGCGCTGACCCCTACATCGCAAGCAACCTGGCCGCAGGTTTCTACACTGTTATGATTGAGCAAACGCCAGGTTCAGGCTGTGAAACAGTAGAAACCTTTCAGGTGTTTGAGCAGCTTACTGCTCCTTCATTCGTGCTTCCTGCCTCACAGTTGACTCACTCAACACTGTGCGTTGGTGTGAATGGTTCGTTTAGATTAGACGACGACGACATTGTGTCGACTGGCATTGGTGCGACACTTTCTAACTACACGTGGAGCTTGTATCCTGACAACAGTGGATCTCCTAATACTGGGGCACCGATTGCGTTGGGCGCAGTTGCTAGTCCTTCATATGACTACTTCACAACAACAGGAACAGGCCTTGCGCCGGGCACATACTACCTGCAAGCTGAAAGCACGCTCGGTTGTGAATCCGCCTTTATCAAGTTCTCCATAGAAGACTTCAGCACCGTCCCTGCGGCTCAGGTGTCAGTAGTCTCTGATAAAGGCTGCGATACGTCCTTCGGCGTAGGCGAGATCAGCGTTGTTGTAACAGAAGTTGACGGAACGCCTGAAGCAACTGGCTATGTATTGGTACTGAAAAACAGTGGTGGTACCACCATCGTCGAAACTTCAACAACCGGCAACAATGCTGCCTCTTATACCGGACTGGCTAGTGGGGTTTATACACTCACCGCTACAAATAACCGTACGGGATGTGTGCTCACTCAGGATATCGACGTGCCAACTGAGACTGAAAATGTATTGATCACGTCAAGTAGTGTAGTGCATCAAACTACCTGTGACCCTAATGGATCAGTTACAATTTCTGAAGTGACATTCAATGGAGTTGTCTATACAGTTGGTGGTGTGAACAATCTACTGACAAACTTTACCTTCACGTGGTCGGGCCCTAACGGCAGCATTACTCCGGCCGGGGGCTCGGAAAATATGATCAGTAATCTTGAGGGCGGATCGCTTGACCCTACTCTGTGGACCTTGTATTCTGTGCAGGTGGAGCATATCACAACCGGATGTACCATGTCGGTAACGGGAGAGTTTCCCGTTTATAATGCCGACATCGTTTATCCCGATATTTTGATTGATCAAGTAGCTGCTGATCAAAGCTGTACTGGCGGAACACCTTCAGGTATACTTTCAGCAACGGTTGATAATTCAAATGATGATACCAACCCCAATTATACTTTCGAATGGTTCACAGGCTCAGGGGCAGTTGCAGCCAATAGCATCGCAACTACGTCAACAATTTCTAACCTGACAGCTGGCTTGTACACCGTCTCGGTAAGGAACCTTTTGACAGGTTGTAATTCACTAGCCGAATTTGACTTAGCCAGTGAACCATGGATGGCAGAAATTGATTCAGCGGATATCGTTATTACGGCCATGACCAACTGTAGTCCAGCCGATGGCACAATTGAAATTAGCGCAATCTCGCCAGGCTCATTGACCGACTACACTTATTCATTGTACGATCAAGATCCGGCTGATGGGGCAGTGGCCATACAAACATCCACCGACGGAACGTTTACTGGTGTTGCTGCAGGGCAGCATTTCATAGAAGTTATTCATAACACCACCAACTGCGCTATGTTGTCATATGTAGAAGTGGAAGTACCGGATGAATCAGTGCCGCCAGTTATCTCCCTTGTGGATATGGTGTTACAGACCAACTGTAACCCTGCCATTCCGAATGGGGCCATTTCTGTGTCGGCTGACGGATCTCAGGATACTGGTGCATATACGTTTAGCTGGTTTAGAGGGTCTAGTGCTACAGGAACTCCTTTGGTTGCAAACAACCCCCAATTGTTGAACATTGCCGCCGGCCAGTATACGGTGCTAGTTGTCAACAATACTACAGGGTGCAGTCAGTCGAAAGTGTACCGTATCACAGATGAGTCAATCAACCCGCTGGAAGTCACGATCACTGCAACCCGCAACGACAAGTGTCTTGCACCGTTTGATGGAGTCGTCGCAGCCAACCTAATTAACATACCGTTTGGTAAGGCCTCATCCGATTACAAATTTGTATGGAATGCGGGACAAGTACCTCCGTCATTCGATGTGTTTGACTACGAGGGCCAGGCATGGGAAGGCTTAAATAGCGGGATATACACCTTGATGGTTTTCAACAGACAGGATCCGCTTTGTGCAACTGCCCCCATACAGGTTTTGGTTGAGGATGCCACCAGCATTCCGGCCATTGTTGTCAAGGAGACACAACCTCTGACCATCTGCTACCAAGACAGACCAAATGGTGAATTGACAGCTTCACTCGCCAATGGCACTGTAACTGGTCACACTTTCGAATGGTATATTGGAAGTCTGGCTGACCCAGCTGCTAAGATTTTTGACGGCCCGATTGTGAACAACTTGGCCGCAGGCCCTTACACCCTGCGGGTAACTAACTCTACGACTGGTTGCCAGTCAACCCAAACCGTGGAGGTAACTGATCAGACTGTTCCACCATCGAATCCTACCCTTACACTTGTGAGCAACATGACAAGCTGCGCAGCACCTAATGGTGAGGCAAGGGCAACCGTGGAAGGTAATATTGGTAACTACAGGTTCGAATGGTACGAAGCAACGGACACTAACACAATCATCTACACCGGCTTCGACCCTAAAGGACTGGGAAGAGAAGGTGAAACGGTGGAGTACATTGTAATCGCTACTGATCTTCTGACAGGTTGCGT
The DNA here is from genome assembly GCF_963974565.1 of uncultured Imperialibacter sp. Taxonomy (NCBI): domain Bacteria; kingdom Pseudomonadati; phylum Bacteroidota; class Cytophagia; order Cytophagales; family Flammeovirgaceae; genus Imperialibacter; species uncultured Imperialibacter sp. Next base: position 5,167 of record NZ_CAXBCJ010000018.1, read on the forward strand.
ATCTGAAGAGTCAAGAATATCAATCAGCGATGCCCGCACAGAGCCACAGTTCGTAGTGGATGTACAAGACTCGCAGTGTCTGGTGCCAACAGGGGTTGCTCTGCTGGTATTCCCTGAGCCTGTAGAGCTGGACAGCGTCGTTTGGACTCACTTAGCCACTGGTAACACTACTTTTGAAGGTGGTCTGTTTGAAGCAACATTTGGTGACTATTCGGTGACCATTTGGGACGGCAATGGATGTACTGCGACACAGGAATTCACTATTGGGGCGGATATCGTGATCTACAATGGTGTGTCGGCCAACGGCGATGGACTGAACGATTTCTTCATCATGGATTGTATCGATCAGTTCCCTAACAACAATGTGAAGATATTCAACAGAGCTGGAGCTATTGTATGGGAAAACGATGGTTACGATAACACCGATGTATACTTTGACGGTGTCAGTAACAAGGGAATAGTAGCGGGAAGCAGGCTGCTACCTGCGGGTACCTATTTCTATCTCGTCGACAAAGGTGATGGAACTGATCCACTTTCTGGCTATCTTGAGCTCGTAAGATAATTTGAAGTATGAATATTGTAACTAGATTATCGTTCTGCGTCGTGTTGTTGTTGGCTAGCTGGGGAGTGTTCGCCCAGCAACGCCCGGTTATTTCGCAGTACATGTACAACGGAATGGTGCTTAACCCTGCCTACGCAGGAAGTACCAACGAATTCAGTGCTGCGGTGATCCACCGGGATCAGTGGGTCAATATTGATGGTGCCCCATCATTCCAAACGTTCACTGCGCACACACCTTTGTTTAGTAACCAGATCGGCGTAGGTCTAACGGCAACCAGAGACCAGGTGGGTATTCATACCGACTACGGTTTTTATGCTAGTTATGCTTACAAAATTAAGTTAGCTAGTGGCTATCTGGCAATGGGCTTGCAGGGAGGCTTTAATGACAGAAAATCGAACTTTGATCTACTAAGGTTGAGGGATCAAAATGATGTATACTTACAGGGAACATGGCGAAAGTTTAGCCCCAACTTTGGGACTGGTGCATATTACTACAACAAAAGAATGTACTTGGGTGCTTCTATTCCTCACATTGTAAAGAACAGCGTGTATGAAGATGATGTAAATGAAGGTGTGGCCTCAAAAGCAAAAACACCTCGGTATGTTTATCTGACGGGAGGAATGGTTTTCCCCCTGACCGACAACATCAACCTTCTCCCTGCTGTGCTGATCAGGTACCAGGATCATCTGCCGTTGGGTATCGACCTTAACTGTAATGTGATATTTGAAGACATTGTTTACGCAGGCCTCTCCTACCGCAGCGGTGACTCAATGACGTTGATTACTCAGCTTGTTTTGAATGAGAACATTCGACTTGGCTATGCCTACGACGTGGTTACCTCGGGCCAAAGGCAGTATACCAACGGAACCCACGAGATCATGATCAACTATAGAGTATTAATAAAGGCTCTTTCTAAAGATCCTTTATGCCCGGTTTATTATTAATCAACCTAACTTCCTCGAAAAGCCAGACAATGTTGTTTGGCTTTTTTTTGCCCAGGCTCCCACTTTAAATGCGATACAGATTCTATTGAAAGCAAACTTAAGGATCAAGCGGAAAATTTGGGGGATAAAACTCAAAAGGAGTGTTATTCGATTCAGCAAATAGGCGGCAATAAAAAAGCAAAACTGGTTCAATGCGTCTCGCCCGGCCGGGTTAGGCTTGGATCTTTTGCTTTTTTATGCAAGCAGAAAATACCCATGCCAAACATCAATCCCCCCAGAAATACAGATTGATCCAAACTTAATCTCCAAAAGAAATCCCTAACCCTCTGGCCGTTTTCACCAGGTAGGAATCCGTGTTAACATAATTATAAGTGCTAATAGCTTCCAGCAATGGCACGTCTACGATATCGTTGTGCTGATAGGCCACCATCCTGCCAAACTTCCGCTCCAGCACCATTTCAAATGCCTTCACACCAAACTGCAAGGCAAGCACCCTGTCAAAGGCTATCGGGCCGCCTCCTCTTTGGATATGCCCCAATACCGTTTCCCGAATATCGGCCTCACACCCTGCATCTTTCAATTCCTGAGAAAGCCGATAAGCACACCCGCCCAACCGGACGTTTTTATACCCGACCTCATTGCTTTTAGAGGCAACCACATCTCCTCCAATAGACTTAGCACCCTCGGCCATCACAATATGGGCGAAACCTTTTCCATTGTGGTAACGCTGGTCTATTCGTTGCTTTATTTTCTCTACATCATAGGGAATCTCTGGAATAAGGCAAACCTCAGCCCCGCCGGAAATGGCTGTGTGGAGAGCAATCCATCCAGCTGCCCTACCCATCACCTCCATGATCATTACCCGGTGGTGGCTTTCGGCAGTGGTCACCAGCTTATCAAGGCAATCAGAGGCTATTTGCACTGCTGTTTGAAAACCAAAAGTAAAATCGGTGCCCGAAAGATCATTGTCAATTGTTTTCGGCACACCCACTATATCCAAGCCCCGCTCGTAAAGCTTCTGCGAAATGCGTTGCGAACCATCCCCGCCTATACTAATCACCGCAGTTATGCCTAAATCATCAAGGCGGTTGAGTAAGTCATCAGAGCGATCAATACTGGACCAGGTACCGTCTTCATGCTTCACAGGCCAGGTAAATGGCCCTCCTTTGTTGGTTGTTTTTATGATAGTGCCGCCCTTTACGTGGATGCCGGCGATGGCCTTATTATCCAGCCTGACAATCTCCTGCGGGTCGCTCAGCACACCATTGTAGGCTTCAATGCTTCCGTACACCTCCCACTCGGGATTTTGCTGCGACCTTTTTACAATCCCCCGCAGCACGGCATTCAGACCGGGACAGTCGCCGCCGCCTGTAAGCACCAGTAGTTTCTTCTTGCTCATATTTCCAGATTTGTGATGAATCTAAGCAATCCAACAGAAATACAAAGCGATTCTTTATCGACCAGCCCATTGGCAAGTCGAGTGGTCACGAACGTGAAAATCACGTCCATGGAAAAATGTTGGCTACGTTACCTGATAAGAGAACCGGCTATCCTAGTACTCCCACACTTTCAATCCCATCCAGCCCGCATCGTAAAGAAACAAGGTGACAATCACACAGGAAAAGGCCAGCAGGATATAATACACCGAGAAAGCCTTCTTCTCCCCCAACTTAAAGTTCATAATACCGAAGCGAGTGCTCAAAAAAGCACTGAACAATATGATCCAACCTCCCAGATAAATTAGCCAGCCATTGACGTTCGGTTCGCCTGCTTCGCTTAACTTATTGATGGTTCCGAACAGCCCCGTAGCAATCATAATCAAACCAACCACCACCAACGAAGGCACCATTCTCCGAAAGAACTCCTGCCAGGCCAAAGACTTCCTGATAGCAAAAATCAGCCATACCAGCGTAGCAAAGCAAGAGCTTACAAGCATCACCAACGACACCACCAGCAGTAGCCGCTTGGTGAGAACACTTGAGTATTTCACTCTCTCAAGGTAATTGCCAACAACTGCTGTAGCCAGCACGGGCTCACCTTTGTCGGTTGGCACAAATACGTGACTGGGAACATAGTCTTTGAGTCCGGCAAAAAGATAGCCCTCGCCTCCCTGATTAGCTACTGGCAGCACGGGAAAGCGATCTTTCATAAACTGCTTGAGGTAGAGCGTGTCGTTGTCGATGGTTACCTCGCAGGTGCTGAATATGCGATCGATAAAGGCGAAAATCTGATTACGGGAGGCCTTGAAGAGGTAGTAGCCCTCGTATTGCTTCATTGCTTCAACGTCCAATGCTTGGGTAGCGGGTCTGGCAACTGATATGTCCTGCACCAGAAACTGCTTGATGAGGTTGACCAAATCTCCCATGCCCTTGCCTGCATTGTTAGAAATCGCATATCCTATGCCATACTGGCTGTTGTAGCCGTAAGACGATGAAAAACCATCAATCCCACCATCGTGCCCATGAAACGAAGCAGGCAGCTGCGTATCAAAAGTATAATTACCTAAACCGTAGCCAACTGGTAAGCCCGCCTGATTGGCAATGGTGTAGGCCGGTGCCTCCATCAGGTCAAGTACTTTTGAGGGGAAAACCTGGGCAGAATCTACCATGCCCCTGTTGATCCAAAAAGAAAGAAAACGTGCCATGTCGTTGGCATTGCTATTGAAGGCTCCTGCAGGGCGATGATAGATTGGGAGAAAGGGCACTTCATTGCCGGTTCCATCATATCCTTTGGAATAAGCCTGTCCCTCAGGAACAGACTTAAAGTTAGAGGTCTTCATTCCGATTGGGCTGAGCACAGTTTCCGTGATAAATTCATCATAAGGCTGCTCAGCATACTTTTCGATAAGATAACCGGCCACTGTCCAACCAGGGTTGCTGTAGGCATAGCGGGTTCCTGGCTGCCACCGTACTTTAAGTGTTTTCTTATGCTGTTCCAGCACCTTTCTTAGAGGATAAACAACGGTGTCGGATGTGTTATAAACTTCATTCAGGTGCATGTCGTCGAACCCAGCTGTGTGCGAAAGCAGGTGTTTTACCCGCACAGGGTGCTCCGGCTCAAAGCTATTCTCAAAGTCTATTTCCGGCACCAAAGCCTTCACTTCGTCTTCCAGCGAAAACTTCCCTTCTTCCACTAACCTGAGCACGCCCAACGCCACAAAGCTTTTGGTGATGGAACCCAACCTGAACAGGGTCGATCCATCTACCTGCGAGTTGGTCCCTTTGTCTTTTACACCCAGTCCGCCTGAAAAGATGGTGCTATCATCTTTAACAATGGTCAGCATGATGCCAGGGATGTCGCTCCTGTCCATCAGCAGTTCAAGGGAGTCTGTCAGCTGCCGGGGTGTCAGCGGCGTGCCGGAGGGCTGGGCTTTTGCAACAAGAACGCTAAAAACAAGAGCGACAGTGAGTTCAAACGCATGCTTCATTCCTTTTTTCTTTTATAGGAGGCTTGTCAAATGAGTTTCAAAAAAGCAATTTAAGCCCGAAAAATGACTTCTCTGTCTGGCTAAACAATATCTAAGTATTTACTTTTGCAGATGGTACTTTGGGGAATGGCGTTGAGCTTCTCCAGAGAGTGCCAATTGTTTTATTATTCGCCAGCTCACACAGCTTTTCAACCAGTATTCTATGAGATTACTCTTACTTATCCCTTGTTGCCTTTTGTCTTTTGCACTGCAGGCACAAACCACTCAAAATCCCGTTGCGCTGGTCAATACGCTCATGGGAACAGACTCAAAAATGGAGCTGTCCAATGGCAACGCTTACCCGGCAGTTGCCGTTCCCTGGGGCATGAACTTCTGGATTCCTCAGACTGGAAAAATGGGCGACGGTTGGGCCTATACTTACGATGCCGACAAAATCAGAGGGTTTAAACAAACCCACCAGCCATCGCCCTGGATGAACGACCATGGTCAGTTTAGTCTTATGCCAGGCACAGGAGCTGTTCAGTTCGATCAGGACAAAAGGGCCAGCTGGTTTTCACACAAGGCCGAAGTAGCCCAACCACACTATTACAGCGTGTACCTGGCCGATGCCAACATTACCACCGAAATAACCCCCACTGAAAGAGCTGCCATTTTCAGGCTTACCTATCCGGAGGCAGACAGCGCCTGGCTTGTTATTGATGGCTTCGACAAAGGTTCTGAAGTAACCATCGACAAAGAAAACGCCAGAATAACTGGTTACACAGTAAGAAACAGTGGTGGGGTGCCAGCCAATTTCCGCAATTATTTTATCATTGAGTTGGATAAAAAAGTGAATTGGAGCGTTGCCGACACGCTTAAAAAAGGGCATGCTGTGGGAGCCGTGGGCTTCTCAACAAAAAAGGGAGAAGTGGTGCACATCAAGGTGGCCTCCTCCTTTATCAGCCCTGAACAGGCCACTATCAACTTGAAAAGGGAAGTAGGCAACAAAAGCTTTGAGCAAGTAAAAGCCGAAGCAGAAACAGTATGGAACGAAAAACTTGGTGTGGTGGCCGTCGGGGGTGGTTCAATCGACCAGATGCGCACGTTCTACTCATGCCTCTACCGCACGCTCCTTTTTCCGCAAAAAATGTACGAGCTGGATGAACAGGGAAAAATCGTCCACTACAGCCCTTACAACGGGGAAGTGCTTCCCGGCTATATGTTTTCAGGCACCGGCTTCTGGGATACGTTCAGGGCGCTTTACCCTTTGCTCAATCTTCTGTATCCGTCTATCAACAAGGAGATGCAGGAGGGGCTCATCAACGATTACAAAGAGGGCGGTTTCCTCCCCGAGTGGTCGAGCCCGGGCTACCGAAACGTAATGGTAGGCAATAATTCAGCCTCTGTCGTCGCCGACGCATACATAAAGGGCCTCAGAGGATATGACATCAATACGCTGTACGAAGCGTTGAAAAAAGATGCCAATACCGAAGGGCCCATGGACGCTGTGGCAAGAAGGGGTGCTCCCTACTACAATAAGCTGGGCTATGTACCCTACAATGTTGGCATCAACGAGAACGCCGCACGCACTTTGGAATATGCCTACGATGATTTCACCATTTATCAGCTGGCAAAAGCACTGAACAAGCCTCAGAAAGAGATTGATCTCTATAAAAAGCGCTCACAAAACTATCGAAATCTTTTTGACAACGAGACAAAGCTCATGCGAGGTAAGAATGAAGACGGCAGTTTTCAATCGCCTTTTAATCCGCTCAAGTGGGGTGATGCATTCACTGAGGGCAATAGCTGGCACTATACCTGGTCAGTTTTTCACGACATAGAAGGGCTAAAGCAACTCATGGGTGGCGACAAAATGTTCATAAGCATGCTCGACTCCGTCTTTAGTATGCCACCGCTCTTTGACGACAGCTATTATGGCTTCACCATCCACGAAATCAGAGAGATGCAAATCATGAATATGGGACAATATGCACACGGAAACCAGCCCATCCAGCATATGACCTATTTGTACAATTTCACTTCAGAGCCCTGGAAGGCGCAGTACTGGATCCGGGAAGTCATGAACAAGCTGTACACCCCTGCTCCTGACGGTTACTGTGGCGACGAAGACAACGGACAAACTTCCGCCTGGTATGTCTTTTCAGCCATTGGCTTCTATCCCGTGTGCCCTGGCACCGATCAATATGTGCTGGGAGCTCCACTGTTCAAAGAAGTAATGATTTCTCTGGAAAACGGTAAAAACATTGAAATTCTTGCACCGGAAAACAATCATGCAAATTTTTATGTTAATGAAGTGGTCTACAATGGAAGTGTGTATGACAAAAATTGGCTCGCTCATTCCGGGTTGGTGAAAGGGGCGAAAATCTCATTTGATATGACATCAAAACCAAATACAAAAAGGGGTGTTTCTGCTGTCAACTGGCCATTTTCGATGACTTTTGACAAAAAATAGCACTCTTTCACAGCCTATTTTTCTTAAACACTGTCAGGTCTACATTAATTATAGGACTTAAGTAATAAAAAAAATAATTATTAGGGGTTACCTTTAACGATAATGTGATATCAACACTAGTGAACATTATAAACTTACATAAGTAATTTTAGTTATCCACTTTCGTTTTTTTCTGTTTTACTAGTTTGTAACTGCGCCGCCTGAAATATTTTGTTTTACCGATTTATAAACATTGTGATCGAGCGACGTTGTATTTTTTTTTCGGAAATTGAGATTAACTGATTTAGTCGACCAGCATGATTAAGAAGCTATTAACCGCAGGAGTCCTCTTCGTCGTATTTTTTAATGGGGAATCGAAATCCCAGGAGAAAGCATCCGACGCAGATTCCGCCCAGTATTGGTGGGGGAAAGGGTACGTTAGTGCCGTCAAAGGGGATTATGAAGCCGCCATTGTTGACTACGACAAATCCATCAAACTATATGGACTGAAGGGGGAAGTGTATTACGACAGAGGTAATGCTCGTGCTGAGCTAAAAAACTATGCAGGGGCCATCGAAGATTACACCAACGCCCTGAAGTACCTGATTGACGATCTTGATAAGTTAAAGACCTACTATGTGAGGGGCATGGCAAAGATCGAAATGCTAGACCTTGATGGCGCCATAGCAGACCTCAGCGAAGTCGTGAAACTATCTCCAAACCACGAGGAAGCATTTTATTACCGGGCAACCGCCAAAGACAAACTAAAAGACTACAGAGGTGCGATAGAGGATTTCACAAAAGTCATTGAAATCAATCCCCAGTCAAGCAGGGCTTATAAGCTTAGGGGTATCGAGAAGATCAGGCTTCGTGACAAACAAGGTGGTTGTAGCGATTTGTCGATGGCCAGTGAGCTTGGAGACACCAAGGTGGCCAGCGTGATGGAAAAGCTTTGCGGATCGTCGAATTGATCTACATGCCGACACATCAATTAAATCCTCAATTGGCTAAAAGCATCTGGTCAAATCACCTGCCCTTTCTTTGTACCCCTCGCACAGCCGGGGCTGTCCAGGGATCATCGGGCCAGGAGTGTTTCGGATACCTTCTCTTAAGATCCTTCTTTACTTCGAAATAGGCATTGCTCCAGAAGCTTTTCAGGTCTGACGTTACCTGCACTGGCTTGTATCCCGGAGATAGCAGATGCAGCACCACAGCGGCTTTACCCCCGTTTATTCTTGGTGTCTCAGCTAGGCCAAACACTTCCTGTAGCCTGACCGATAACACTGGAGACTCTCCCGCAGAAAAGTACTGAAGCTTGATTCTTGATCCGCTCGGCACCTCAATATGTGTTGGAGCTAATTTCTCCAGCTCCTTCTGAGTTTCCCAGTCCAGCGAGCTATTGAGCACCTCAGCCAGGTCAATCCTTTTTAAATCCTCTGGCTTCTTAATGCCCGATAAATAAGGCCCCAGCCACGCTCCGTTTGTCGCCAATAGTGAATGCGTGCTTACATCGGGCCAGCTCTGCTCCGGATTCCATTTTTTCAGACTCATGACCCTGCTTTGCCACTGAACAAACCTATCGTCAAAGTTCAGAAGCGCCTCCCCTTCCTTTGCAATGGCTTCGCTTATCGCCTGTGTTAACTGGCTTTCATCAGGGGCCGGCAATGGCTTCGAGCGCAGGACAATATTGCCAATTCTTAAGTCAAGCGAAGCGACCAGTCCGCCTTTTCTTGTATCCCAGGTTACTACCTCCCTCTCCTTCACCATGCCCGTCAGGTCTTTGGGGTTAAGTGGAGCAGCCAGAAAAATCTTGCCCACGCCGTCACGGGCGTCGAGGTGTGCCACCGCTAGCCAGGGTTCGTGAGCCAGGTCGTCTTTCTGTGCTGCCATGGCATACTTACCATTGGCCAGCTGAAACTGCGCATTGTTGCCAGGCCGGGCACAGGCAATTCTTTCCGGGTACGCATAGGCCAATAACAAACCAACCTCATAGGGATCAAAAACGCCATTTTCTTCCCCCAGGTTAAATATCCTCCGATACGATTCCGCCACTTTCTCTATTCTACCGAACTGCTTTCCATGCCCACCATTATCCCGAAACCTCCGCAAGGCCTCAATCCGCAGAGTGATATCGATACCAGCTTCTCGTTGCAAGGGGTCTCGTTCTTCCAGCACGGCAGCCAGGTCGGTAGCCAACTCCACCTTGTCAGATTGTTTTGCCATTAGCAACATGTGGGCAATGCGAGGGTGACAAGGCAGCTCGTGCATCTTCTTGCCATGAGAAGTGATCCTGGCATTTTCAAGTGCCTCCAACTGATGCAGGGTATCTGAAGCCTGTGCCAGTGCGCCCTTAGGCGGCGGTGTTAACCAGGTAAGCTGTTTAACGTCCACAATGCCCCATTGTGCCATGTCCAGCACAAGGTTGGCCAGGTCAGCCTCCATGATCTCCGGCGTTCGGTGTGGCTTCAGCCGCTCCTGTGTAGCTTTGCTCCACATCCTATAGCAGGTACCGGGGCTAAGCCTGCCTGCCCTGCCGGCTCGTTGGTCGGCGGAATCTCTTGATATCTGCACAGTTTCAAGCCTCGATAAACCCGAGCGGGGATCGAATTTCGAGGTGCGGCCGTAGCCGGTATCCACCACCACTTTGATGCCTTCTATCGTGAGGCTTGTTTCTGCTATCGAAGTGGCCAGCACCGCCTTTCTCCTTCCGTCGTTGCCGGGCATGATGGCGGCGAATTGCTGATTTTGTGGCAGCTGACTGTAAAGCGGATGGATGGCGAAATCGGTCATTTCTTTTCTGAGCAGCTCTTCGCATTTTCTGATCTCCCCTTCCCCGGGAAAAAAGGCCAGAATGTCTCCTTCCCGCTCTCTGGATGCCTTAAGAATGGTTCGGGCAGCCATTTCCGGCAACAGCATCAAATCCTGCTCGCCGGTGTAGATCACCTCCACAGGATATTGCCGTCCTTCACTCACGGTCACAGGCGCTTTCATAAGCTCAGGCAGCTTCTCCATGTCCAGCGTGGCCGACATGATCATGATGCGCAGATCGGGCCGCAGCACCTGCTGCACTTCCCTGCAAAGCGCCAGAGCGACGTCGGCATGCAGGCTCCTTTCATGAAACTCATCGAAAACTACCATCCCCACTCCTTCCAATGCATTGTCAGAGTGGATCAACCGGGTGAGGATACCTTCAGTGAGTACTTCGATTTGCGTTTGGTCTGACGTCCTGTTTTCGAACCTGATGCGGTAGCCGACCTTCTTTCCCAGGTCATCATTCAGCATGGAAGCCATACGGGTGGCTATCGACCTTGCCGCCAGGCGCCGGGGCTCCAGCATTAATATCTTTTTACCGCCCAGCCATGGTTCGTTCATCAATACTAGTGGTAGCAGCGTGCTTTTTCCTGCTCCGGGAGGTGCATTGACGATCAGGGTGTTTTCCCTGGCCAGACTCTCCGTTATTTGTGGAATGATGTCAACAACAGGAAGGTCGAAGGCGAGTGGATCGAAAGACAAACTGAAGGATTTTGAGATATTCAGACTATTTGGACACAAAACTACACACCGCTCGTCGAATTCCTTTTATCCGGTTTCTAAGTTTCTACATTTGCGTCAAAAAACATCCATGACCAAAATCACAGTAAACAATAATGGCTCTCTGAAAATCGACGGAGATTTTGAAATTGTAGACAAAGAAGGCAATGCATACGGTCTTCAGGGAAGAACGATTGTCTCATTGTGCCGTTGCGGAAAATCTGCTAACAAGCCATTTTGTGACGGGTCGCACAAAGAGCACTTTGAGCACGAGGCCATTGCTTTCGACTTACCGCCTAAGAAGGTATAAGGGTTTACATATTCCTCCTGTACTGCCCACCCACTTCATACAAGGCATGGGTGATTTGCCCTAAAGAACAGTACTTCACGGCTTCCATCAGCTCCTCAAACATGTTTTGATTGCTGATGGCAGCCTGCTGAAGGCTTGAAAGCACCTCATGAGACTTGCTTTCGTTGAATTTCTTCAGGTTATTCAACGACTCAATCTGAAACTCCTTTTCGTCTTTCGTTGCCCTTATTACTTCCATGGGCGTGATGGTCGGCGAGCCTTTTGATGAAAGGAACGTGTTCACCCCAATGATCGGGAAGTCGCCATTGTGCTTCATTGTTTCGTAGTAAAGGCTTTCTTCCTGGATTTTGCTGCGCTGGTACATGGTTTCCATGGCCCCCAGCACGCCGCCTCTTTCGGTGATCCTGTCAAACTCTGCCATAACAGCCTCCTCCACCAAGTCGGTCAGTTCTTCGATGATAAATGAGCCTTGCAATGGGTTTTCATTTTTGGCAAGCCCCAACTCCTTGTTGATAATCAGCTGAATGGCCATGGCACGACGCACCGACTCCTCCGTCGGCGTGGTAATGGCCTCATCATAGGCATTGGTGTGCAGGGAGTTGCAGTTGTCGTAAATGGCATAGAGCGCCTGCAAAGTGGTTCTGATGTCGTTGAAGTCAATCTCCTGTGCATGCAGCGACCGGCCGCTGGTTTGGATATGGTACTTCAGCATTTGAGAGCGCTCGTTGGCACCGTATTTCAGTTTCATGGCTTTTGCCCAAATCTTCCGTGCTACTCTTCCAATCACAGAATATTCAGGATCAACGCCATTGCTGAAGAAGAAAGAAAGGTTAGGAGCAAAATCGTCGACATGCATGCCACGGCTAACATAGTACTCAACGAAGGTAAAGCCATTTGACAACGTGAAAGCCAACTGAGAGATTGGGTTGGCACCTGCCTCGGCAATATGATAGCCTGAGATAGAAACAGAATAGAAGTTCCTGACATTCTGGTCAATGAAATACTGCTGCACATCGCCCATTACTTTAAGGGAGAATTCGGTGCTGAAAATGCAGGTATTCTGTGCCTGGTCTTCTTTGAGAATATCGGCCTGCACGGTTCCCCGTACTTTTGAAAGGGTATCGGCTTTGATCTTTTGATACACCTCAGCAGGCAGCACCTGATCTCCTGTCACGCCCAACAACATAAGACCCAGGCCATCGTTTCCTTCAGGAATCGCTCCACTGTACACAGGCTGCGTCATTCCTTTGGCCTTGAAGAGTTTAGCGATTTTCTCCTTCACTTCCGCTTCCAGCCCCTGCGCTTTGATATACTTCTCGCAGTTCTGGTCAATAGCCGCATTCATGAAAAAAGCACAGATAGTAGCTGCCGGCCCATTGATGGTCATTGAAACGGATGTGGTCGGATCAATCAGGTCGAAGCCGGAATAGAGCTTCTTGGCGTCGTCGAGAGAACAAACGCTTACGCCGGAATTGCCAATCTTGCCATAGATGTCTGGCCTGTGGTCGGGGTCTTCCCCATACAAGGTCACCGAATCGAAAGCGGTCGATAACCTGGCGAACGCATTATCTTTCGATACATAATGGAAGCGCTTATTGGTACGCTCCGGCCCTCCCTCTCCGGCAAACATACGGGTAGGATCTTCGGTAGTGCGCTTGAAAGGAAATACGCCTGCAGCATAGGGAAACTCGCCGGGCACGTTCTCCTGCAAGTTCCACTTCAGCACATCGCCCCAGGCTTCGTAGCGAGGTAAGCTGATCTTTGGGATTTTAGTATGTGAAAGCGATTCAGTATGCGTGGGTACTTTGATCTCTTTCCCTCTTACTGTATAAACATATTCCTCGTTTTTATACTGCTGCACCTTTTCAGGCCAACCTTCGACCACCTTAAGATTTTTGGGATCAAGGTCGAGCGACGTCTTTTCAAAAAGTGTCTCCAGCTTCTCTCCCAACATCTTGTCCTCTCCGACTTTCTTCGCTGCGGCAATGGTTTTTTTGATGCTGTAAAGGGTTTGTGCCACTCCTTTCTGATCTTCTACCCACTGATTGTAGTGCCTGATGGTTTTCGTTATTTCGGACAAATAGCGGGTGCGCTTGGGGGGAATGATGAAGATCTTTTCTGAGAGTTCGTCAGAAGACACTGACGTGGACGTCAGGCTTGCCCCAGTTCGCTCGACGATCTTATCCATCAGCTTCCTGTACAGCGTATTCATGCCAGGGTCATTGAACTGGCTGGCAATGGTGCCAAATACTGGCAATTGGTCATCTGGCGTTTCCCAGAGACCATGATTGCGCTTGTACTGCTTCTTCACATCCCGCACCGCATCCAGAGCCCCTCTCTTGTCAAACTTGTTGATGGCAATCATGTCAGCAAAGTCGAGCATGTCGATCTTTTCCAGCTGAGTGGCTGCTCCGTATTCTGGCGTCATCACGTACAGCGAGACATCCGAATGATCAGTAATTTCCGTGTCCGACTGCCCGATGCCTGAAGTCTCCAGAATAATCAGGTCAAATTCGGCCGCCTTTAAGATATTCACGGCCTCCTGCACATGCTTCGAAAGCGCCAGGTTCGACTGTCGGGTGGCCAGCGACCGCATGTACACCCTGGGATGGTGGATGGCGTTCATGCGGATCCTGTCGCCCAGCAATGCACCGCCTGTTTTTCTTTTGGAGGGGTCGACCGACACCACCCCGATATGCCTGTCCTTGAAATCAACTAAAAACCGCCGCACAAGCTCATCCACTAAACTGGACTTGCCAGCACCACCAGTACCTGTGATGCCCAGTACCGGCACTTTACTTTTCGCAGCCTCAGCATCTACCTTTTGTAGCACTGGTTGAGCCACATCCGGAAAATTCTCCGCTGCCGATATCAACCTGGCCACCGACTTCACATCTTTCTTCTTCAAGCTGCCCAGCTCACCGCTGAGGTGCTCGCCAATGGGAAAATCGCTCCCGGCTATCAGGTCGTTGATCATTCCCTGCAATCCCATGGTACGGCCGTCGTCCGGTGAGTAGATCCGGTTGATGCCGTAAGCATGCAACTCCTCCACTTCCGCTGGCAGGATGGTTCCTCCTCCCCCTCCAAATATCTTGATATGCCCGGCGCCCTTTTCCCGCAGCAAGTCGTACATGTACTTGAAAAACTCCACATGCCCTCCCTGGTAACTGGTAATGGCAATAGACTGCACATCTTCCTGAATGGCGCAGTCCACAATCTCCTGTACCGACCGGTTGTGGCCCAGGTGAATCACCTCCACGCCGGTTGCCTGAATGATGCGGCGCATGATATTGATGGCAGCGTCGTGGCCGTCGAACAAAGAGGCAGCCGTAACGATGCGAATATGGTTTTTTGGCTTGTAGGGGGCTTCGGTATGTGACATAAAAGATGACGAAATGACTATTGGGTCAATGATTTCTTAAAGTTAACCAATGTGGCGGACATGGTTGACCATTTTTACCCAACTGATATTGGTCAAATAATGCTGAATGAAGAATTTTATATTTCAGGTTGATTCTTATAATTTCCAGATGACAATCATAAATGCTAATAAGGGAATCATTCTTCGGTTTTTCTTAAGCATTTTTGACGTCGAAAAAACACTACTGAAGGCAGAATCAAATCTGAATTCAGCAATATCAAATCACCAATTCGTTTGAATGAAAGACTATAAAAAATATTATATCATACCCGCTCTTCCCGAAGAAGTGTACGCAGCGCTTACCCACCCTGCCTCTCTTCATGCCTGGACAGGCGAAGAAGCCGAAATGTCTACGGAACCAGGCTCAGAATTTTCTCTTTGGGAAGGAAGCATTGTGGGCAGAAACCTGGAATTTGAGCCTGGCAGAAAGATTGTGCAGCAGTGGTATTTCGGCGAGCAGGAAGAAGCTTCTGTTGTCACTATTATTCTCCACCCGCACAAAAATGGCACCTCGGCCGAGCTGCGCCACAGCAACATCCCCGATGAGGACTATGACGACATTGTGGACGGCTGGAACACCACCTACTTTGGAGCGCTGATCGATTTTTACGAATAAAGCTCAACCATTTTTTATAGATTAGTGTCTGGTAGTTACCGATACTATCGTCTATGAAAAACTGCACTTTACCCTCCATCATCTTTTTAGTTTTTGCATTTGCTTGCCAGAAAGAGGACGTTGATAGCAAAAAGGACCGGGATAATTTGCCTCAGTACAGCTCAGATGCACAGCTACAGCAGGTGACTTTATATGGCCTCGAAAGTAATAGCCTTCCTGGTAATATCATCGAGTTCTACGAGTATGATGAAAATGACAGAGTTGCCAGGATAATAACGCCTGGAACGGGTGGCTTGGAAGATATAGCACAATACCAAAGCTTTGGATATAACAGCGAGGGCAGGGTAAGCTCCGTTTCTACTTATGTAGCCAACACAGGAGAACCAAATGGTTTTTTGTTGATCGAAGTGAAAAATATCTTCTATTCGGGAGACGGTGTCAAGACAAAAGAAAGTGTGGAAAACCCACAGATCGGCCTCAAAAAAGAAACGAAGTTCAGCTACGAAGGTATTCGACTTGCAAAATCTGAAGAGTTTGACAACAAGGGAGCCCTTGAAAGGTACACAGTGTATGAATACAATGACAGCGGCACACTAAAAAAGGAGACGGCTTATTCTCCAACAGGAGACCTCAACAGCTATGTAAGCCATGTCTATGAAGGCAACCGGCGGATACACTCATCGTTTTACTCTTTTTCAGAGGAACTTGTCAAAGAGGAAAAAAGGGCCTACGATGCCAACGGCAACCTGGTTGAGTTAAAATCCATCAATATTGCCCTATGGCTTTCCACCATGAGCTACAGACTGGAGTACACTTACAAAGAATAAAAAAAGGGAACTTAATCCCTTTTTGATGCTTTCTTAGCTTTCTTCTCAGCCCTTTTCTCTTTCAGGTTCTTGGTGGGCTCCTTTTTCTCGTTACCTTTTTGGGGTGATGTTCCTTTTGCCATGACTATTTGCTTTCGTTGATGAAGTCTGTGAGAAATGTAGCGTTAATGTGAATAATATCCTTCAAAAGGATGAGATTTTAATTACTGGATGGGGCAAAGGTGTATCAAAACAGCCACCTCGATTCCCCTCAGTCTTCTCACGCAAGGGTCGTTCTGGTGAGTGTCGTCACTCACCAGCCTCAAAACAGCCGCTTGGCAAGTGTCTTCACTCGCCAACAACCTCCGCCACGTACCCTACCGCTTTCTCGGCACACTTCTCCCCATCGATGGCTGCCGACACAATGCCACCGGCATAGCCAGCCCCTTCTCCGCAAGGATACAGTCCTTTTACAGCAATATGCTCCAGCGTTTCCGGGTCACGGGGAATGCGCACGGGAGATGAAGTGCGGCTCTCAGGCGCATGCACCACCGCCTCATTGGTCAGGTAGCCCTTCATGGCCTTTCCAAACTCCCTGAAGCCTTCCTGAAGCGTCTTGTAAATAAAGTCTGGCAGCACACTACCCAGCTCCACGGAAGTGACACCCGGCTTGTACGAAGTCTCCGGCACGTCGGCCGACAGCTTACCGTTAGTGAAGTCCAACAGCCTTTGTCCAGGCACCCGCTGTGTCTGCCCGCCTTCTTTCCAGGCCAGTTGCTCTACCGACTGCTGAAAAGCCATGGCCGCCAAAGGGCCTTTTTTGGCAAATGCTTTAAAATCCTCAGGCCGAAGCTCGACAACAATACCGGAGTTGGCGCTTGGCTGGTCTCTCTTGGACGGCGACCAGCCATTGGTCACCACCTCGCCGGGACTTGTGGCACAGGGGGCAATCACACCACCAGGACACATACAGAAAGAGTAGACGCCACGGGTGTTGGTTCCGCTACCCACCTGCTTCACGATGCTGTAGGGCGCCGGAGGCAGGTAAGTCCCTCTGTCATCGCATTTGTACTGTATCGTGTCAATCAACGACTGCGGGTGCTCCACCCTCACTCCCAGGGCGAAGGGCTTAAGTTCAATCGCAATCTTCTTTCTGTCCAGCAATTCAAATATATCTCTGGCGGAATGGCCGGTGGCCAAAATCACCTTCTTCGCTTTGATAATATCTCCGGAAGCAGTTGTCACACCCTCAATGGCATCGCCTTTGAGTAAGATATCTGTCACTCTGGTATTAAATTTCACCACACCACCGTGGGCTAAGATGCACTCCCGGATATCGGTAATAATCTCAGGCAATTTGTTGGTCCCGATGTGCGGATGGGCCTCCACGAGTATTTCCTTAGTTGCTCCAAAGCCCACCAACAGTTTCAAAATCCGCTGCACATCACCCCTTTTCTTACTGCGGGTATAGAGCTTACCATCTGAATAGGTGCCAGCTCCTCCTTCTCCAAAACAGTAATTGGAATCTTCGTTGACAATATGATCGATGTTGATCGCCTTCAGGTCTCTGCGACGGTCACGGACGTCCTTGCCTCGTTCAAGAATAATGGGCTTTCTACCTAATTCTATGCAACGCAGCGCTGCAAAAAGGCCGGCAGGGCCGGCTCCGATGATAATGACTTCTTCCGCTTTAGATACATCAGGGTAGTTGGGTAGCCAGGTTGGTGTTTCCACAAAGTCCTCGTTCACATACACCCGAACAGTGAGATTTACTTTGATGATGCGCTGACGGGCGTCGATCGACCGCTTGAGCACCTCCACATGCCTGATGTCTGAAAACGGGATGTAGGCCTTCTGGCTGGCCAGCTTATAGAGCGCTTCCTGGTCGGCGGCCTCTTCAGGTAGTACCTGAAACTGAAATTCTTTTTGCAATGCGTATCTTCTTTAAAAACGCAAAGATAGACAATTGGAATGCTAAGAATTGGATTACCTGGAAAACGGGACATGAATCCTCATTGAAGATCAGAGGAGTGAGAAAATATTCGTTAATAGCCTATTTGGTGGCAAAAGGCAACAAGTTGTCTAAGATCTTCCTCCTGATTCGTTTTAATCGACTTCTCCTTTATGAAGGACTTTATTTCATTTGAATACTTCGGAAAAAGTTTTACGATAACTGACCTTTTTGCTCGACTAATCCTTTTGTTCTTGTCTATAAAATAGTAGGCCGTTTGCTTCGTCAGCAGCATGCAGTATCTGGCTTTCTGGTTATAAAGTTCCCTGTAAGTCGGGTATATCCCCCTTTCAATATTTCTAAATGGCGTTATTCCATCACGGTATTGCTCTCCGAAAACCTCGGTCTTCGCAAGTCCCACTACCTGATGAACGCCCAACTGAAGTCTTTTGTCACCGGCAATCGCCTCCACCCACATATTACCGGGAAACGAGTAGAACTCCGACCCTCCGACCGTGATCTTTTTTGTGCCCGTCGGACTGATACTTACGGTATCGCCAGCGTAATTAATATAAAGCATTTCCCTTAAGAGTAAATTATAATTAAGGAGTGCGTTGATAGTAGACCCACTGACCAAATCTACATCTCCGTATTCAAATGAGGCAAACCTGAATACTTCAGATAACGGAATCACTGACTTAGTCACTTCTCCGGGCCTTACTTTGAACTTACGGCCTTCCTGCGCCCTTAAGCTTACGCTTAAAAGCAACATAAACACCAGAAACAAAGAATTTTTCATCTAAAAAGAATATAGCCTCATGCCGCAATAAACTTCAATATCTGAAATTTTCAGACAAAAAACCGTACGAATTGAGGCAAGAAAAATATCCCACTCACACTGGAAGCCTTTACAAGGTGGAGTTGTCTTTTAAAAACCACTCACTAATACAACCATATGAAGGCATCTATTAATATTTTCGTCCTCATGACAGCCACGCTTACCGCCTGCTACTACGACGACCCCGCACCTTACGTCATTTTCAAAGACACCTATGCGGAAGTAATCTACGACGACACTCTTTTTGTTGACCTCAACTCAAAACAGGAGCTGCTGGTGGAGGCCGGTTCAGATGCAAGTAATGTTCGCTACCTGAAACAAAAAAACAATGAAGAGGTCGTGGACATTACAGGCACGGAGCTAGTTCAATATTCAACAACCGGTTGGAATGGCCACAATAACTATGAAAACTCTATTGTCTATTCGTCGTTCCCGGATAGTTTGTATGTTGTTGGCGATGTGCTCAGAATAACAGTCAGGTTCAATTCCAATGGCTGGTACGGAAAGACTCTTTTTTACAAGGTAAAAGAGTAGTTCGGGTTTTACTCCTTCCAAACGAAAAGAACCCGGCCAATAGTCCGGTTATCAACCACCGATGGGGAAAGGGCTTTCAATTCAGGTAATGACTGCGTATTATTAACTATATTGTTTGCACCCTACTTACCTGCTTAAATGACCGACAACTCTTACCTCATCAGTGCGGCTACGATCAAAGAGCCGCCTACTACCTTCTTTCAGCGTCTTAAATTCCTTGGGCCGGGCTTTATCCTGTCCGCTTCCATCGTTGGCTCAGGTGAGCTGATCGCTACTACAACCCTTGGTGCGTCGGCAGGTTTTACCGCCTTCTGGATCATTATTGCCAGCTGCCTGATAAAAGTGGCAGTGCAAGTGGAGTTTGGCAAGCACACCATCCTCACCGGAGAAA
Source organism: uncultured Imperialibacter sp. (assembly GCF_963974565.1). NCBI lineage: Bacteria > Pseudomonadati > Bacteroidota > Cytophagia > Cytophagales > Flammeovirgaceae > Imperialibacter > uncultured Imperialibacter sp. The sequence goes on from NZ_CAXBCJ010000018.1 coordinate 24,929, forward strand.
CAGCCATGCAGGCATTAAAGCTGCTGCCGGGCACCAAGTCGGGCAAGGGCAAATGGTCAGTGGTGACCATACTCGGCCTGATGTCGCTAAAGGTGTTCCAGATTGGCGGTATGATGGGCGGATCTGCGCTGGTGCTGAGCATGCTCTTTCCATCTGTAGCCACCATGATCTGGGTGATTTTTGTTGCTTTGCTGGTGGCCAGTATCATTTTCAAGGGCTACTACCTCCCTGTAGAAAAAGCCTCGCTGGTGATGACAGTGCTTTTCACCTGCCTTACCATCGCCTGCCTGATTTTCCTTTCCGACACCCAATACAACATCTCCATGGCCGACATCTGGAGCGGGCTCCAGTTCGACCTGTCACCCGCCCTGGTGGGGGTAGCCATTGGCGCCTTTGGCATTACAGGCGTTGCCAGCGATGAAATATTAGCCTACACCTACTGGTGCAGGGAGAAAGGCTATGCTGCCTATACCGGCCCTCGTGACGATTCAGACGCATGGCTGCGCAGAGCAGAAGGCTGGACCAAAGTCATGTACCTCGACGCTACTGTTGCCATGATTATCTACACCTCGGTGACTGCTGCCTTTTATCTGCTGGGTGCTGCCGTTCTCAACCACAGTGGCAATGTGCCTGAAGGGCTCAAAATGGTAGAAACCATTGCCACCATTTACACCGAATCGCTCGGACCGGGCTTCAAAACCATCTTTCTGGTCGGTGCCTTTTTTGTGCTGTTCTCCAGTGTATTTGCCACCCTTGCCTTCTGGACGAGAATGTATGCAGACATTTTCGGGCAGCTTGGCTGGATCGATTTTTTTGACATGGCCGCAAGAAGGAAAACCATCGCTATGCTGGCGTGGATCTTCCCCACAGCCTGGGCCCTGGCCTATTTCTTTGTGGAATCTCCGGTGCTGATGATTCTTTCAGGTGGCATTGTCGGCTCTGTTTTGCTGCTGCTGGTGGCTTTTGCAGCCATTCATTTTAAGTACAAAAGAGAGCAACCCATCACCTCTGGAATGTTGTATAACATCACACTCTGGATCAGCATAGTAGCCATTGTGGCCGTTGCGATATATGGTTTGATCAAGCTACTCTAACCTACATTTCGACAGAAGGAAAGAAAATAACAAGTATTAATTCGACAATTACGAAATTAATATTAAATTCGTCTTTGTCGAATTAACTTTATTTTATGAAAGGGACAAACCTTGGTGAATTGGAAGAAATGATCTTGCTGGTGGTAGCCTCACTTTTCGACAATGCCTATGGCGTGGTCATCAAAGAAGAGGTTGAGAGCAAATGTCAGCGTTCTATCACTATCAGCACGGTACACAACGTGCTGCAACGACTGGCGGAAAAAGACTACCTGGAATCACGGTACAGTGACCCCACGCCGGAGCGGGGAGGCAAACGCAAGCTGCTTTTCAGGGTGACTAAATCAGGCCAGGAGGCTCTTGAAAATGCCAAAAGCATTCGTGAGCAAATATGGCAATCTATTCCCAAGGTGGCATTTGACAGGTCATGAAAGAAGTTAAACATCCTCCAAAGTGGGCAGAGCGGGTGCTCAGAAAATTCTGTCACAGTGATCTGTGGGAGGCCATTGAAGGCGATCTGTATGAGATATACCTGTCTGACTTGAAGCAGTTCTCAGCCAGAAAGTCTTCACGTAATTATGTCCTCAATGCCATTGCCTTTCTTCGCTATCACCGCCTTCGCAAAAAGAATTACTCAACAACTCAAAATAATATGGATTTATTACAAAACTATCTCAAAGTGTCGTACCGGGACTTGGTCAGGCACAAAACGTTCACCGCTATCAATATGGTTGGATTGGTGGCAGGGATCTCCACCTGCCTTCTGATCTTACAGTACGTGCTCTTCGAAACCAGCTTTGACAGGTTCAACAAAGATTTTGATCGTATCTACAGGGTGTACAACGACCGGTATCAGGAAGGTGGGCTGGTACAACACGGCACCATCACCTACCCTACTATTGGCAGCGCAATGGCAGCTGAGTATCCCGAGATAGCATCTTATACACGCATGACCGCCGGCTCGTGGATCAACATAACCTATGGCGACGATATTCGGCGTGTGGAAGATTACCTGTGGGCAGATGAGCATTTTTTTGACGTTTTCACCTACCCGCTGATAGCAGGTGATGCACAAACGGCACTTAGCGAGACGGGGAGTGTAGCCATTTCAGAAACTTTCGCCAGATCACTACTCAAAGGAGGCACTGAGCTTTCAAATTTGATAGGTCAGCCAATCAAAGTGGGGACTGGCGAGCTTCCGGGTCAAATCACCGCTATTTTCGAGGACGTACCGGCCAACTCTCACCTCCAGTTCGGGATGATCGTTTCCTACAAATCATTTATTTTTCTGGCAGGCGAAGCGGCCGACAACAGCTTCACCTGGTCCGACTTCTATCATTACCTGAAGCTAAAACAGGGAGCTGACCATGAACTACTGGCTGCGAAGTTTGATGACTTTAGTGAAAAATATTTCGAAGGCAATACCGTGTCGGGCAGCGTGGAGAAGTTTGGTCTTCAGCCGCTTTCCGAAGCCAGGTTGTATTCCGACTTCGAATATGAAATAGGCCATACTTCCGATGGCAGGGTGGTATGGCTACTGCTATGCATAGCGTTGATTGTTCTTCTCATTGCGTGGATCAACTTCGTTAACCTCACCACAAGCAGGGCGCTACAGCGAGCCAGGGAGGTGGGGGTTAGAAAAGTCCTCGGTGCCCATCGCAAACAGTTGGCCATACAGTTTATGATAGAATCGATAATGGTCAATACCCTGGCGTTGCTTTTATCGCTCGGCCTGGTATTCCTGCTACAGCCAGGCTTTGTTGCCTTAACGGGCGTTGGGCTCACACCTGACATCTTCGCAAATGCCACTTTGCTCAACCTACCAGCCTGGATCATTTTGGCAGCCGGATTCTTTTTGCTGGCCACTTTAGCAGGCATGTATCCTGCCCTGGTGCTTTCACGGTTCAAAAGCAGTGATGTGCTGAAAGGGAAACTGGATACCCGAAGTGGGTCGGCCGGGGTCAGGAAGGTTTTGGTAGTCTTTCAGTTTACCTCAGCAATTATGCTGATTACAGGCACCATTTCCATTACTCAGCAAATTCGCTACATGCAAAACGAGGATCTTGGCGCCCAAATCGACAATATTATCGTCCTCAATGGCCCATCGATGGTCAGGTTCGACAGCACCTTTATTTCCAGGTTTGCTTCATTCAAGAAAAGCCTGATGAGCCTCAGCGGCGTTTCATCTGTCACATCCTCCAGCAGGTTGTTCAGTGAGCGAACTGGCAGAATATTTCAGATTGGGTCACCGGAAATTCCTGACCGGGCCGATCTTACTTCCAGCTTTATCCAGGTCGATTACGATTTCGTTGATCACTTCAAGATCAACTTACTGGCGGGCAGGTCGTTTGAACTAACAGACCACAATACCGATTTCAGGCAGCTCAACACCGTGCTGGTAAACAAATCCGCCAGTGAACTGATGCATTTCAACTCTCCGGAAGAAGCCATTGGCAAGTCAATAACGTTCTGGGGCAATAACTGGCGAATCGTTGGAGTGACCGACGATTTTCATCAACGCTCTCTTAAAGAGTCTATTGAGCCGATCATACTGATGCCTGCCTATAGTCCGGAAAACTATATCAGTGTGAGGTTAGAAGGTTCGAATTCCGAAGAAATGCTGTCCGCTATCAGGAGCAAGTTTGATGAGTTCTACCCGGGCAACTACTTTGACTACTTTTTTATGGACGAGTTTTTCAACCGTGCCTATAGTGCCGACAAACGCCTGGAAAGAATTTCGGAGATCTTTACAGGCCTGGCCATTATCATTGCCATGCTTGGGCTCTACGGGCTGGTGCTGATGATGCTCATGAAAAAAACGAAGGAGATTGGAATCAGAAAAGTGCTGGGGGCTTCATTGCCACAGCTTATGCTACTTGTTGTCAAAGATTTCGGCTTACTGCTTGTTGCAGCCATTCTGATAGGCTTACCATCGAGCTATTTCATTCTCAAAGAATGGATGCAAAACTATGCCTATTCAAACGGGGTTCAATGGTCGGTATTTCTGCTCTCGTCAGCGATTCTGCTTAGCATTGCCCTTGCCACTATCACACTCCAAACAGACAGAATAAGTAAAAACAATCCCGTGGATTCTTTAAAATATGAGTAATCAGGTCTGCTTCCCGTATCCAATTGTGTGCGGGAAGCATTGCCCTACTCAATGCCGTTCGTCATTTTGAGCTTACCGTATAGCGACCAAATGGGCAAAATTTTTTATATTGACTTACTACCACCCAAACTTTCAAGGGTATGGTCAAACGAATCTTTTGGTTGCTGCTCTTTCTTTTGCCTCTCGCTGGTCAGGCCAGTTCGATCCTTATACCCATGGATGCCAGGCAAAGGAATCATCTCAAGGCCTACGGCATCGCCTACTTGTCTCTCCAAAATGAGATACCCATCAACTGGCTGCTCAACTACCGTGGCGGTAGCTTTCTTTTTCCATACAATCCCCTAGTTGAAAATGAGTGCAGCATCAGGGGTGTATCGTTTGAAGTGATTAGTGACGGGGAAACAGCCCTGCTGATGAAAGAAATTGAAAGTCCGAGGGTGAACATGAACTCGGTAAAGATGGAAAAGGAACCCAGAATCGCCGTTTACTCTCCGAAGAACGACATGGTGGAAGACAATACCGACGCTGTGATCACCGCCCTTGACTACGCAGAGATACCCTACACACTTATTTATGATACGGAGGTACTGTCCGATAGCCTGTTGCATTTCGACTGGCTGCACCTCCATCATGAAGACTTTACCGGGCAATTTGGTCGTCACCTGAGACGATCATCGTCGCAAATTGAAGCCAAAATACAAGAAGCCACTGCCGCCTCCTTTGGCTACAGCAAAGTATCAGACATGAAGCTGGCGGTGGCCAAAAAGATTGAGGGCTTCACGCTGACCGGTGGTTATCTCTTTGCTATGTGCTCCGGTGCCGAAACGTTCGACATTGCCCTGGCTGCTGAGGGGGTGGACATTGTGGAAAGCATGTACGATGGCGACGGTATGGATCCGCAGGCGCAGCAAAAGCTCGATTTCAGTAAGACCTTTGCCTTTACCAACTTTATACTTGACCCGCCCAACTCGAGAAGGTTTTCAAACATCAATACATCGGAAGGTCGGCGCTACTACTACGATGAAAGCTCGGGCTACTTTTCCCTGTTTGACTTCTCTGCCAAGTGGGACATTGTGCCCTCCCTCCTCACCCAAAACCATACGGCCATTGTCAAATCCTTTTTCGGACAAACCACTGCATTTTCGGCCTCCACCGTTAAGTCCGATGTGCTGATCCTTGGCGAAAACAGTGGCGACGGCGAAGTGCGCTACATCTACGGCGAAATGGGCTACGGCCATTGGACCTTCTACAGCGGCCACGACCCCGAGCGTTCTCCTGGTGGCTGGCGGGAACAAACCAATCTCGACCTTTACCCCAACTCACCCGGCTACCGCCTTATCCTGAACAACGTGCTGTTTCCTTCGGCGCAAAAAAAGAAGCAGAAGACGTAAAAGGACTGAAATATTCTAAATTCAAACTTTTTTTTCCTTGAACCTATGTCGCAAACGCTGAGAAAACGAATAACCATATACGCCGGGTCGGCACTTACCTTCTATACCCTGCTTGTTGCAGCCCTCACCTACTTCGAGAGCATGAGCAGTGCCGCCAATATCACAAGCTTTCCAAAGGCGCTATGGTATTCTATAGTTGTGATCACTACAAGAATGTATGGCGAGCTGTTTCCAATCACCGTATATGGCCGGTGGATCGGAATGGTCTTTCTTTTGTTGGGCGTTGTATTCTATTGTTTTCTGATAGCTGCTGGCATCAGCGGCTTGATTCATTTGAGACGAAGATGGAAGCCTGAGAAAAGCTGACCCAGGTAAAAAACATCAGAACTTGTAGCCTGGAAGACGTTACTGAACAATTTAACGAACAGATTCTCATAAAAGGATAATTTTGCCTTACCAAAATATCCAGCCGGTGATAGCAGCAAGCCCTTCCATAACCAGATCAATCCACATCGATGCTCCGCCGTCAAAAGTTTGGGGCACACTCACTGTTCCTGACCTGATGAAAGAATGGATGGCAGAGCCTGAAATGGAGTTGGGAATTCTCACTACCTGGAAAGTGGGGAGTGCCATGGTGGTAAAAGGCTTTCACCATGTGAAGTTTGAGAATAAGGGAACCGTACTAGCCTTTGAACCGAACAAACTGCTCAGCTACAACTACCTTAGCTCAATATCGAGACTTCCTGATGAGCCTGAAAATTATACCGTTATTGAGTTTACACTGGCAGCTACTGAAGCCGGTACAACATTAGCAATTACGCTGAGCAATTTCCCAACCGATTCCATTTTCAAACATGTCGATTTCTACTGGGCAGGCACTATCGAAATTATAAAAAGCGTAGCCAATAAAGAAGCAAAAGGTCCAAGCGGGACGCATTGAACCAGTTTTGCTTCTTTATTCACAGACAAAATACTCACTTCAAAAATCAATCCCCCAGAGACACCGATTGATCCGACTTTGCGTGCCTATTCCTCCTCGTCCTCCGCCTGTAGCAATTCCTTCAACCTCATCAGCGCCTGCTGGTTGCTCACCAGGTTGATATTGTCGATAATATTCTTCTTCTCTCTGGTCGTCAGGTGCCAGTTAAGAGAGGCTCTTTCGTTTTGCTTCCTTTCGAGTAATACCTCAGCAGGGAGGTTGCTCTCCCCCTCAAACATGGTGTTGGTGTTATACTCCACCTCTATCTGATAGAGGTTGCCCTTGAACCACTCGGTAGCAAACTCAATCCGGCTGTCGTTGTTGAGGTCCTGGATATTGCCCAGGTTGTTATACACACTGCTGATAGGTGATGAAAACTTCTGCACAATAGACTCTGAGGCCTTTTTCTCTATCTCCGCATTCTTCTGATGGTCTCGCACAGAAAATATCACTACACCGGAAGTGTTTTCCTCAATCCAGTCCCGGAACACGTAAACGAATCGAATAGCATCCGATATGCCATAGTTGTCAGAAATGCCGGCGTCCATGATTTCCAGTGGGGGGTCGCTGGGCAACTCTATATTGGGCGTGATATAGGGAAAAGTAGCACTCATTCTCAGCGCACTTAAAAACCGGAGCTCATCCGCATTTTGCTCTTTAAAAAAGCTCCTGAAATCTACCCCTCTTATCTTCGTGATCAATTCCGCATGGGCGCTGGCTGCATTGGTGGTCATAAAACCGACGTCTTGCGTGGAGATATAGAGCTTTCGCCCGTCATTCACTATGGTGGGAGCCATCAACAGCAACGGCACCTCGGCATTGCTCTCAGCTTCCTGATAGTCTTTGAGCTTTTTTTCCATGATCATGTCCGTGTTCCGGTTAAGCTGGTTCTCAAAAGCGTAACCTCTGTCCTTCAGGTAAACCTCTCCTTCATACCTGAAATACTGGAACCGAATAAACATGTCGTTGACAAGCAGACTGAAAATCATCGGATTCAGGTTATCCATGGCAATTTTGGAGAGGTACTGATCCTCCATACGGTTCTCTATCTCTCCACTCTTCTCCCGCAGAAAAAGCTCCCGATAGTATGCCGCTCCCACAATGCCTCCTGAAGCGCCGGTGATCATCATGGTATTGTCGAGCAAAGTCCCATTCAAAAGGCTGTCCATCTGCTGCATCACCCGCATGGTCCACAGTGCCGCCCGCTGCCCCCCACCACTCACGCACAAGAATACCATCTTGGGCTTTCCGGTCGTCTTTTGTTTGGCCTTCCACTTCTCCAGCACAGGCAGCATCGATTCCACATCACGGTTGTACACCTCCGGCGTATTGCGATCACTTAATGTCTTGATAGAATACTCAGCCCTGCTTCCTTTATAGTTGAGCCCGAAAGCAGGATTGAGGCTCCGAAAAACGTCCATTTTCACAAGGAAATTGAGTAGCAGAAAGGCTGTAATGCTGAAAATAAGTCCCCAGCTGCGAAACCAGTAGCTAATGGCACCACTAAGCATAATGAAAATGGTGCCAAAGAGGATAGCGCTGGCGGCCGCCGGTATCTGGAAATAGGGATTGTCCATAAAGAAGCCCAGCAGCAAAACAACGACAATAATTAAAAGCTCAATCAGCACCAAATTGAAGTGGTTTTGATCAAAAACTTTTAAGATGGCTTCCTTGTCATAGAAATCGTTGATGTAGGCAGTCGGTCTTAGCCTGAATTTTTCGTCCCAATAGAAGTCGACCCTGTTTCTACTTTCTCTTACTTCCTTCAACTTATCAAGGGCTCGTTTGCGGTTGACTTTCACCTTTTTCAGGCGTTTATCCACACTACCCGTCAGGTACTTAAAAATGTCTTTGTTCGTCAGCCTGAAGTAGGTGTATAAAAAAGCCAGCATGCCCAGAAACCCGGCCAGGTAGCCAAGGATCTTCCAGAAAAGGTCGCCAGGCCCTCTGAATTCATTTTCCATTTGAAAACGAAAAATGAAAACGAGGTAAGCCACGTTCACGATAATAGGCAGCAGGCTGTTGTTGATGGAGAACTTGGTAAAAGGTCGCTCAAGCACACCCAGAAAAGAATACTCGTGGCCGTAGAGGATATAGCACGAGATATTGAAAGCTGCGGTAAACCCGCCCATGCAAAAACCTACTATAAAGAAACTCCAAAAGTCTACTCTATTGAGGTATTCCGGGTCAAGAAAAAGGTAAGGGATGCCGAGAATTCTTCCGAAGTTACCTGTAAACACTGCCACCAGGCTCACCCAAAAGAATAGCATGAACAGGTTACGCCTGACGTGCATAACCAATAATTGTACAGGAAAGGAATAAATGAGTTTATTCCACATCTTTCAACCAGCCCATGCTGCGTTTCACGGCGCTTTTCCACCCGTTGTACAGGCGTTTTCTATCACCCTCCTCCATCTCTGGAGTAAACACTCTATTGATCTCTCTGTTTTTCACAATTTCCTTTTGACTCCACAATCCCACTTCAATACCTGCCAGAAAAGCAGCGCCCATGGCGGTTGACTCAATAATACTTGGGCGCTCCACGTTGGCCCCTAAAATATCCGCCTGAAACTGCATGAGAAAATTGTTGGCAGTAGCTCCACCGTCCACCTTAAGGGTTTTCAGGGATAAGCCGGCATCTTTTTGCATCGCCTCCAGCACATCTTTGGTTTGGTAGGCCATCGATTCCAGCGTGGCTTTTACCAGGTGGCTCTTACCCGTATCACGGGTCAACCCGAAAATGGCACCTCTTGCATACATATCCCAATAGGGTGCCCCAAGACCGGCAAATGCTGGCACTACATACACGCCCTCCGAGTCGCCAGCCTTTACGGCAAAGTACTCCGAGTCAGGTGCTTCATCAATCAGCTTCAACCCATCCCGCAGCCACTGTACGGCTGCACCGGCAATGAAAATACTGCCTTCGAGTGCATACGTTACTTTACCGTCAAGCCCCCAGGCAATTGTGCTCACCAGTCCTGAGTGAGACAGCTGCATTTTAGTGCCTGTGTTCATCAGCATGAAGCAGCCTGTGCCATAGGTGTTCTTGGCCATGCCCGGCTCAAAGCAAGCCTGCCCGAACAAGGCCGCCTGCTGATCGCCCGCTATGCCGGCAATGGGTATTTTCACGCCATCCATTTCAAGGTCACCGAAGTGGTGCGACGACGGCTTCACCTCAGGCAGCAGCGATTCAGGCACTTTGAGGGCTTTCAGCAGCGTGTTGTCCCATTCCAGTTTCTTGATATTATAAAGCAGGGTTCTGGAGGCATTGGTGTAGTCAGTGACGTGTTTCTTCCCATTAGTGAGCTTCCACACCAGCCACGAGTCGATGGTACCAAAGGCAAGCTCTCCCTTCTCCGCCCGTTTCCTGGCTCCTTCCACGTTGTCGAGGATCCACTGCACTTTTGTACCGGAGAAATAGGCATCAACTACCAGTCCGGTGTTCTCCCTGATGTATTGCTCATGGCCATCGGCTTTCAGCTTTTCGCAAATCTCAGCTGTGCGACGATCCTGCCACACAATGGCGTTAAAAATGGGCTCACCCGTCTTTCTGTCCCACACCACAGTGGTTTCCCTTTGGTTGGTAATGCCAATGGCGGCGATCTGCGACGGTGCTACCTTGTGATCGGCCAGTGCCTTTTTGAACACCTCCCATTGTGTAGCCCAAATCTCGTCGGGGTCGTGCTCGACCCAGCCTGGCTTGGGAAATATTTGTCTGAATTCTTTCTGAGCGCTGCCGAGAATGCTCCCATCAGCATTGAAGATGATCGCACGTGAACTTGTAGTGCCCTGGTCGAGGGCTACGATATACTTTCCTTGCATCATTCGGGTGTATTAGGGTAAACTTTTGCATCAAAGTAATAAAAAAAAGATAGTCAGACGTATCTTCACGGCAGTTATAAATGGCTAAATACAGAAGTGGCTGCATGACCGAGGAATCTTACGACATAATCTCCAGGGACGGACTCAACCTAAAGGGTCGCTCCTGGTTGCCCAACATGGAGCCATCAGCTTTGATCTGCCTTGTGCACGGGCATGGGGAACACATAGGCAGGTACCAGCATGTTGCAGAGTTTTTTACACAGCAAGGCATGGCTGTGTTCGGTATGGATCTTCGTGGGCATGGTCATTCCGAAGGAAAAAAAGGCCATACCCCGTCCTACGACCTGCTGCTTGAAGATGTGGAAGACTTGATGAAGTCTGCCAGAGTGGAGTTCATAGAAACGCCTATGTTTCTCTACGGCCATAGCATGGGGGGCAACATGGTCGTGAACTTTCTCACCTCAAAAAAGACACTTGAACTGCAGGGGGCTATTCTTTCCTCGCCTTTTTTAAGGCTGGCCATGTCCCCTTCACCACTGCTATTGAAGTTGGCGAAAATCATGCGAAATATCTGGCCATCCTTCAGTGCGTCCAGTGGGCTGGATCCCAACGGAATCTCATCGATAGCAGCAGAAGTAGAGAAATACAAAAATGATCCCATCGTACACGACCGGATTACTTCTCAGCTTTCATTGAGCTTAATAGAAGCAGGAAAAAAGGCCATTGGAAAGGCTGGAGAACTCAATATTCCCGTGCTGGCCTTTCACGGCGGACAGGACAAAATCACCAGCATGGAAGCAACAAAAGAGTTTGCTTCAAAGGCGCCGGGCTACGTTACTTTTCATCTGTGGGAAACGTCTAAACACGAGACGCACTACGATGTAGACCGGGAAAAGGTGCTTCAACTGGTGGCCGATTGGGTTCGGCAACAACTTGCCTAGCCCGGTTGTCCGGCGAACTCAAGAAAGCCCTCTTTCAGTTGAGCCTCCGGTAATGAAGTCACATTTTTCAGCAGGTAATCGACCACCCCTTTTTTGAAGCCCATTTTTTTGGCCACTTCATACATAAAGGTTTGTTCCTCGGGCTCAATCACTCCGTCGGCAACCACCACCCTTCCACAGCTCAGCATCAATTCAATTTTCTGCGTCAAATTCAGCATTTCGAGCGACCCAGTAGGCGTTGGATTGTTGATCATACGGGCTATTTCAGAGTTCTTGGCCCCACGACTGGAAGCAAACTTCATCAGGTAAGCTTTTTCGCTAAGGTCGAATTTATTATCAGACAGGGCGAGTTCAATCAGCAGACTGACTTGCTTTCTTAATACGTAATCCATGCAATCAAAAAATGATTTATTTAAAGATAGCTAAAAAAATCAAATTGAAGAGAACATGGTGTTTGGCTAACTGGGAGTGTTGGCGGTTCGTTTCGTTACTGTTTAAGTTGACGGTGACTGAAGGAGCAGACCAATGCCCTATCTATGTTGCTAGTCACCGAGCGACTGAAGCAATCCTTTGACTACGGAGCCATATTCTAACAGACAGATTGCCACATCACTCTGCCAGTAGCCACACAATCAATATTCGGAACATTAACTCGCAATCACCGGCATGGAGTGTTGAGTGCTTCGACCTACTCCGTCCTCAACGTATCCACCGGATTAATTTTCGCCGCAGCCAGCGCTTTGAATGTGACCGACAATAGCGCAATTACCAGGCTGAGGAAAATCGCAGCTACGTACACAAGTGGCTGCACCTCCACCCTGTATTCAAACCCATCCAACCACTCTGAGGTATAGTGGAATGCTATCGGCGCAGCTGCTATAAACGCAACAGCCACCAGCACTACAAACTCTCTCGAAATAATATAAAAGATGTTAAACACACCAGCTCCAAGCACTTTCCTGATACCGATCTCCTTCATGCGCTGGTTAGTGACGAACGATACCAGGCCATAAAGCCCCAGACAACCAATAAAAATAGCGATGCCGGTAAAAACGCCTATCACCTTTGCCAGCCGTTGCTCAGCTTCATAAAAACTCCTGATTGTTTCATCCAAAAACTGATATTTGAACGGCTCGTTGGGAAACATGTCGTTCCAAATCTTCTCTATGCTGGCCAACGATTCTTTCGCCTGCGACATATTGAGCTTGACCCCAACCTCCACAAAAGACTCCGGATTGGCGGAGATGTAGCCTGCTTTCATAGGCTCTCTCAGCCCGTTGGTATGATAGTTCTCTACTACGCCCACAATCGGCACACCTGATTCACCAAGCAGCACTTTAGCATTCAGCGCCTCCTCAGGGCTGGCAAACCCCATTTCCTCAATCATTTTCCTGTTGGCGACAATTTCGGTAACCGAATCATCTCTAAGAAAGCCCCTGCCAGCCAGAAAGGTAAGCTGGTACATGTCGATATAATCTTTATCGCCGAATTTCAGCTCTGCGGAATACGGTGTATCCTCTGATGAACCCTCGAATGAATAGGTGCTCACCCAGCGGCTGCGAGAGCTGGGGCTCCCGTTTTGCAACGTGGCCATTTCTACGCCACTCACGTTTTTAACAGCGCCTTTGAATGCTGCGCCTTTGCCCTGCTTTCCTTTTGGAAACTGAATATTGATAACGCCTTCTTTGGCAAAACCCAGGTCCTTGTTGATGAAATAATCCATTTGAGAAAAAATCACAAAAAGACCGATGATCAGCACCTGCGAGATCAAAAACTGGAACATGACAAGTATCTTTCGCAATACACTTCCCTTTCCCGTTTTCCCCGACAACCCGCTTCTGATCACTTGCGAAGGACGAAACCTTGCCATGACCAAAGAGGGGTACAAACCAGAAATCAACACCACGGCTACGAGAAGAAACACAAGAAAGCCAATCGCCATGGGGTCGTTGAACAAACTAAAATGAAACGGAAAGCCGATAAGGTCTTCCACATACGGTTTCAACAGATAAGCCAGTGGAATCGATAACAGCAGAGAGACAAGTGCCAGCAAGGTGGTTTCTCCCAGAAACTGCCCAATCAGGTTACCGGAAGAACTGCCGAGCACTTTCTTGATGCCTACTTCCTTGCCCCTTTTCATCGCATTGGCCGTGGCCAGGTTAATGAAATTGATGCAGGCGGTGAGCAGCAAAAAGGCCCCCAGCACCATCATGCCGGTGATGGTAGTGCTCGAAATTGTCCTGGAGTTGTAGTTGCTAAAATGGTTATCGAAATGCACCTGGCTCAAAGGCTGGAGCTCGAAATTAAAGAACTTGGCAAAGAAAGAGCCTGCATTTTTCGCTATCAGGGTGTCGATCTGCGATTGAAAACCAGTGGTATCTGCCTGCTCCGCCAGCATGAAATACGTGTTCATGGAATTATCGAGTCTATTCCATGAAGTGAAGTCTACCTGCTCCTTAAGCGTTTCCTGCGACACCACGATAGTAAAAGGAAAGTCAGTGTTGGGAGGAAAGTCTTTCAGAATGCCAGCCACCGAAAGCGTGAAATCATTGTCCATTACCAGTGCTTGCCCGACTGCCTCCGATGGGTCACTTGTGGCAAAAAACTTTTTGGCGATCGACTCAGAAAGAAACACCTTTCCCGGCAGACTAAGGTCGTTCACATCCCCGGAGAGCATCTCAAAGCTGAACATCTTAAAAAAGGAAGGCCCCAAAAGTGCCACTCCTTCCGTCTCAGCAAACTCCCGCTTTTGTCCATCTGCTTCGATCACAAAATTACCAGACCGCCGATAGTAGGTACAGGCGCTTTCTTCCACGCCGGGCACTTCGGCCTCAAGCGCTTCCCCCAGCGGCCCTGGTGTAGCGGTCAAAAATGAAAAGCCACCCTTTTGGCTGGTTTGGCTGTTGACCCGGTAAATCCTGTTGAGATTGACATGAAACTTATCATAGCTCATTTCCTGCTTCACCACCAGAAAGATGATGATAGCCGACATGATGCCGAGCGTCAGGCCCAGAATGTTGATGAACGTGAAGGCTTTGTCTTTTTTGAAAACCCGGAAGGCAGTGCGTAAAAAAGTGGTCATTGATCGTTCGATTAGTCGCCTCCAAGGTACGCTAACAATGAGTCGCCTGATGTTAACGACCGGTTAAAAAGCGTTAAGAAGTGTTAAAAAAATCAGAAACCGCCAATAGTAAACAGGGCTAAAGCTGTTGAAAACACCTAAACTCACTCCCAAAGCTGTTTTTTTACCCCGACCCCAAAGGGAGAGCCTGACTAGCCGTAACAGCTTTTAAAATCTTCTTTCCTCCCTTTAGGGTCGGGGTAAAGAAAGAAGATTTTAAAAGGTTTGCTCAATTACTTTGCCCTGCACTAATAGTCCTTCAATTTATATAGGTAATTAAACCCTACTCCATCGTGCCTTCATAAATCGCATTGAAGATGAGCTTGTAAGTAGCTCTTGGCTGGCCTCTGAACTGCGGACGGAAAGCGAACAACACAATGCTGCCACTGCCATAACCCGCTTTGATCACTGCAGCCTTAGAACCAATATACTTGTCCTGCCCCATGGCCCAGCCACTCATCAGCAGCTTATCCTTGGCATAGGTAGCCACTATCTCAAGCGGCGGCTCAGGTGCTTCTTTCACCGATGGTTCTTTTCCTCCTTCTCCTTCGTTCTCCTTCACTACCCTGCTATAAGCACGGCTTTGGTTAAATGAAGCTGCCACTTCTGACTGCACACCGTAAGCCAGGCTGTGATTAGTATCCACATTGGTTCTAATGAGTGAGCCGGGTATAAAGAAGGTGTTAGGCGATAGTCCGTTGGTGGTGCTGCGCAGCGACAGACCAAACTGGTCTACAGCAAAGTCGCTGGCCTCATCAAAGGTGATGAGCTGACCGCCTTTGGCCACGTAGTTCTTGATGGCTGCGAGCCCATCGATGCCCATACCACCTGTGTATTCCGGCGGCATAAAGCCAAACGAGTAGCCATTGAGGATGCCATCAGGACGCTGGTCAGGGATAATGATGGCGTCATACTGTGAAAGATCCTTGGTGCGCACATCGTTGTCGTGCAGCGTATCCAGCGGGAAGCCGTAGTCCTGCAGCAACCAGCGAGTCCAGCCTTCGTCCATATTGGCCTGCCATGTTTTGTACAAACCAACTTTTGGCAGCTTGATGGCTTTCAGCGTGCCTGCGGGCTTGGCTGCAAGGCCAGTAAAGTCTACACCATACGTTTTCGACGCTTCCGAAACATTGGCATCGGTAGAGCCACTCTTTTCTACAACGAAGGTACCAGCAGCCATGTCGCCTTGTTTTGCTGCCAGTCTGCTTACCTTTTCGCCCTTGGCCAACAGGAAGTTAATGGCTTTGATCGCTGCGTTTTCATTGGTGGTGAGGCTATAACCGTAGCCCGACTTGCCCGATACCTTACCGGCTGTAACAGGCTCTCTTGTCTTTATTTCCTCAGTACTGGCAGTGAATTTCTCCATTACCTTATCGACCGTCACGCCCATTTGCATAGGCAATGTCCAGCCGGCCAGGTCATAAGGAGGAATTGGAGGGCCTCCCGGGCTGATTCTAAGGTCAGGATAGCTTTGCTTCTCCATCAAATCGACCAGATAAGGGCGGAACGCCTGCGCTGAATAAGCAATATAAGAGCCTGCGGCATATTGCTTTCCATTCGCCATAAACGACTTCGTTGCCTTGTGCATTTCCACACCACCTTGACGCAAAATATTCACCAGGTTGCGGGCCTCCCCTCTATCGAACTGCTCTGCAGGGATCACGTAGGCAAAGCTATTCTCCAGCAGCTTCGCTTCGATGGCATCTTTCCCCATGCTATAGATATTGTACAGGTAATGCTCCTTGCGGTCGGCGGCAAGGTCAAGCACAGCCAGCGAGCCTGTGATCATATAGTCCACAGCGTCTCTGAAATGCGACTCCCCACCCTTCCATGGGTCGGAGTAGAAAATGTGCGTGCCGTCGGTAGGCTTCGAGCCGCCCAGGCCACGGATATACTTGGGAATAGAATCGGGATCGTAGAAACGGGGTGTTGGCGTGGCGTGGCCAGTTTCGGTAAGAATACCAATCATATTGTGAAAGTAAGGCACGGTACGCATGCCACCATTCCACCACATGCTAAAGGTGTGGTTCGAAATCACACCGGGCATTCTTTCCAGTGCAAAGCGGTTGGCCATGGCTGTGCCCACGAAGTTGGTACCCGTGGTAGCGCCGGGGTGAATATTAGGGTTGACCGGATTATCGAATGGGGGAAGGAAAATCCTTGCCCAGCCTGGTGACGTTTGGTGCTGGTTGTACACAATCTGCGGGTACCACTCGTTGTAAAGCACTTCGTTCACGTGGTAGCTCTCCGGCATGTTGTTCATGAACCAGTCACGGTTGTTGTCGTGGCCAATGAAGTGGTGGTACAACCATGGTGGGTTCGTCGTTTCCCATGGTGTGCCCAGGTTCTTTTTGTACCAGCTCTCCACGATATTCAGTCCATCAGGGTTCATGCTGGGCATCAAAATGAAGATAACCTCTTCACGGATTTTCTTCATCTCGGATGTTTCTTCCGTAGCCACCCGGTAAGCCAGCTCCGGCGTCATTTGGGCACCGGCACGCTCAGTAGCATGCAGGCCCCCGTCGATCCAGATGACTGCCTTGCCTTCCTCGCTGTACTTGCGTGCAGTGGCTTCATCTACCCTCACCCGGGCCAGGTCTTCACTTATCTTTCGGTATTTCTCAAGGTTTTTGATGTTGTCTTCGCTCGAAATGAACACCACCACCATCGGTTTGCCGAGCGTGGTTTTGCCAATCTCCTTCATCAGCACCCTGTCCGACGCTGCATCCAGCTTCTGGAAATAATCCATCTGCTGCTGGTGATTGAACAGTTTGTAGTCGGCACCCACCTGAAAGCCGAAATGTGACTCCGGCGTGGGAATTTGAGCAAATGTTGTGTTGACCATCATCACGCAAAAGGCTGATAGCATGGCCAAAAATCCTCTTTTTAGATACATAAGATTATCAAGTAGTTAACGAATAATTGCTGTTTATCTGGTGCCTGAAATAAGAGCCTGCAGGCTTCATATCCAAAGAATGGAGGGAGAATTGGAACAGCGGAGGATATGGCGAATTTTGCCGGTAATTTGTTTTGTGGGCGGGTTGGAGTTAGAGGCAACAATTACATCATCTCCAATTGGAGAAATAAAACACTTTTCCTCGTATCTTTATCAACATGCGCTCTTTTCTGCTCATCGGCTTCCTCTGCTCGAGTGCTGAAACTGGCAAATAGCACTGAACGCTAGTTCGAGCCCCGGCTGGGGAAGCTGTGGCTCGGACTTCCCCACCTTCTATAATGTATCCGATAGACTCATTCCCAATACGCATCCTTTTTTTGCTTGATATCAATATGTATTCGGCAGTATATTGTTTTAAAAAAGCTATTGAGTAGGAAATATAAGTTTCTAAACAAAGAAGGGCTGTACTTTGTGAGCTTTGCTACTGTGTATTGGCTTGACGTCTTCACCCGGGATGGATACTTCCAGACAATAATTGAAAATTTGGATTTTTGCAGAAAAGAAAAAGGGATGGAGATCTATTGCTGGTGCATTATGCCCAGCCACGTTCACCTCATTTTCCGTGACAAAAATAACAATCCTGGTAAGCTGCTTGGGCAATTCAAAGCCCATACGTCAAAGGAAATTCAAAAGGACATTGAAATCAACCCTCAAGAAAGCAGGAAAGAGTGGCTACTGTGGATGATGGAAAGAGCCGCCCGGAAAAATACTAACGTAAAAGTGAGGCAGTTCTGGCAGCAACACAATAAGCCGATCGAACTTTGGAGTTCCCACGTTATAGATCAGAAAATAGACTACATCCACAATAATCCGGTAGAGGCTGGTTTTGTGTTAGAACCATGGCATTGGAAGTATAGCAGTGCCATTGACTACAGTGGAGGAAAGGGTCTGTTGGAGATTGATTTGTTATAGAGGAGTCGGCTAATGGTACGAGTCACAGACTCGCACCAGCCTTCCATACTATTTCCAGCTTAGCTGCTAGAAATAGGCTTGTCTTACGAAGATTTTCTTGAATCGCTTGTTGAACTCCCATTAACTTAACATCAACTCCAGCCAACAAAATACTTTTCCTCGTATCTTTATCAACATGCGCTGTTTTCTGCTCATCGGCTTCCTCTTCCTTGGTTTGGCTGCCTCAGCCCAGGACACACCTGCGCCCAAGCCACCCACGGGCCTGATCCAGAAAAGCATCTTCTTTGGGGGCGGCAGCTATTATGTGGACGAAGAACAAACACAGGAACTGTTTCAACTGCTCGACACCATCCCCAATATTGAGCTTTACCAGATCAGCATCTACAGCCACACCGACAATATCGGCGGGCAGCTTTACAACAAATGGCTCTCAGAAATGCGCAGCCAAGCCGCCCTGCAAAAGCTCATCATCATGGACATCCCACTGGAAAACATCTCCATCAAGGCTTTCGGGCAGGAAAACCCCTACTTCGACAACAAAAAATGGGAAGGCAAGCTCCTCAATCGCCGGGTGGACATTATTTTCTGGCCGATTGTTTTTTAGGTACAAGCAGGCTTACGTTTTTGAAAGACAGCCTGGTATTTGTCACGACGCTAAAGTCCGCAAATAGCACTGACCTCAGCAGCAGTGATTCGTCGCTAAGGAACGACCAGGTCAGAAAAGTCCCAACATCTTTATTTCAGGGAATATTCCTTGCGCAGCGCCAACAGTATGGCAGCGTTCACATCCATGTAGGTATTGAACGAAATCATGCGGGTAGATTTAAGATTATTGGTGTGGTAATAGCCCAAAGCATTGGTTATGTCGAGCCTGTTGATTTTTTCCGGCTGCGAGAGATGGAACGGAATATATTCGTCGCTGTCTTCATATTCCGCCATCCTGTCAAAGATACCATTGCTGAGCAGTTCGTATTGAAAATCGTAATCCATGTGGTTGATCATAATAGGTTCGATGTATTCATGATAAACCGACGCTTCCAGGGCCTGCCTTTCCATGAGGTAATCAATGGCCACCGAGAGATCGCCCACCAGCTTTTGTAATTCCCTGCTTTTGAAATACCTGAGGGTGCCCGAGCTTTTTAGCTGCTCTAACACCACCGTTCTGGGTGTGAAGATCACCGGTGTTCTCACCGTAGTGGCCCAAAGAAAATTGATTGAAAGATCTTTCGAGGTGGAGGTAAGAGCACTGTCCTTGAAAAACCTTACCATGTATTCAATCGCCTGCTCTTTTTTGATTCTGCCTGCCACTTTCGTCACCACCGTGACTGAGTCATTTTTTAGCTCCTCGTAAAAGCTCTTGGCCAGCTCGTTTGCCTGCTGACGTTCAAAGTATTCCTCCCGCAAATTGTCGGCAAGGAATCCGAAAAAGACAGCCAAAAACAATAAGACAAATTCGAAAACATATTTTTTCCAACGCCGGGGCCCATTGAATGGGCTGAGTGGGTTGGCGATTTCAGAGGAGCTCATGAGCGTGCTAGGAAAGTGAGTTGAGAAAGGCCAATAAAAGAGATTCGGGCATAGCTGGTTTGCTATCAAAGATAATCAGGCGCCCAATAATATCTTACTGCCGAGCGTAAATTAACCTTCCCCCGCCGTGGCTCGTGTCTTCACGAGCGACCTCCTGCGTTAGTCATTATTACCGCTCCTCAACCGTCGGATAGCCATTATCTTTTGGCCGATTACGTTTTGATAAGTGTCAACATAAAGCAACGCTGGTGCGAGGTCATGACTCTGGCGGAAGCCATCTACCCCTATCCTTTACCCTTGTCGCAAAATCTTCTCCATCTTCCTGCCTTTGGCCAATTCGTCGACGAGCTTGTCCAAATACCTCGCTTGCTTTGTTAAAGGAGTTTCGATGTCTTCTATCCGATAGCCGCAAATCATTCCGGTAATCAGGTGAGCATTGGGGTGCAGCTTTGCCCGCTTAAAGAACGTCTCAAAAGTTGCTTTCTCGTCAATCAGCTCCTGTAGCTGCTTGTCATCAAAACCAGTCAGCCAATGAATCACCTCATGCAATTCTTCTTTGGTTCTCCCCTTGCTTTCAACTTTTTTAACATAGTGCGGATATACCGATGAGAAAGTCATTTTCACAAATTTCGCATCATGCTCTGGTGTGGTAGTCATAGTGTATGATTTAGGTAATTAATAGTCTGGCCAAAGTTACGAGACTCCGTCCAGACTACAACCCGGACGGAGTCTCCCTCCGCTGTGGCTCGTGTCTTCACGAGCTACTTCATGCATCACCTCTTGCCAAAAAAAGGTAGGCGAATCGTACGTGGTTGGTTCGTGAGACGCTAACCAAGGGGAAGGAAAATTCGTATGTCAGTTACCGATTTTCGGATGTTACATAGGAAAATTTGGATGTTGGTTACGGTCTTCGAGACAGGTGACGACCCGGGTCTTAACCGTTTGGGGTTGTGTCTTCAGTTGGGGTTGTGCCTTCAGTTTGGGGTTGTGTCTTCACAACCCATCCGAAGTTTCCTCCGAACTTTCGGCCTGTCATTTTTAGCCTTTACCGATTACACCAAGGCGCTAAGCATTCTGCATTGCTTCGGCCGATTCGTTGCTCTCCTTTCTTTCGCTCGGCTTAAAGATCATTCGGAAGATTTGGTCTTTGTAAATGTAGTAGCCCAGCCAGTTCAACAGCGTGGTTACCTTGTTCTTGAAGTTTACCAGCCCCATGATGTGCACAAAAATCCATATCAACCAGGCGGTAAATCCTCTAACGAAAACTTTCTGCCCCGGGAAGTCCAGCACCGCCTTATTACGCCCTATAATCGCCAGCGAGCCTTTGTCTACATACCGGAAAGGGCGCCACGAAGCTTTTTCACGGTTCAGGTTATCTGCCAGGTTGCGGGCTTGCTGCATGGCGGGTTGCGCCAGCTGCGGGTGTCCGTTAGGATAGGCTTTGTCGGTCTGGATGATAGCACAGTCGCCCAGTGCATAAATGTTGTTGTAGCCCTGCACAAGGTTGTAGGCATTGGTTTTCAGTCTGCCACCACGGCCTGTGCTTTCCGGGTAGAAACCATCAAACTGCCTTGCTTTCACCCCTGCTGCCCAAATCAGGTTTTTCGTTGCAATAGCTGAGCCATCGGACAGGTACACCGTGTCTGTCACAAAGTCCGCCACAAAGGTGTTGAGCAGCACTTCAACCCCCAGCTGCCGCAATTTTTTATGGGTATACTTCTGGGCATTGCCCGACATGGTCGCCAGCACTGCCTCGTTGCCGTCAATTAGAAAAATATCTCCAAGGTCTTCCTCAGCCAGCTCGGGGTAGTCTTTTTTCAGAATGGTCGCCCGCATTTCGGCCAGTATGCCCGAAAGCTCCACGCCCGTGGGGCCGGCACCAGCAATCACAAAGCTCAGGAGCTTTTTGCGTTCAGTCCGGTCGTCGAGCCGGGTGGCCTTGTCCAGCCTCAGCAATATGGTATTGCGCAGAGAAAGCGCATCGCTGATAGTTTTCATGGGCAGGCTATTTTGCTCGATATTTCTGTTACCGAAAAAATTGGCTTCTGTGCCAGTGGCCATCACCAGCATGTCGTAGTGCAGGGTGCCGTTGTTCAGCACAATCGTGTTGGTTTCCGGCACCACCCTTACTAATTCACCCAGGCGAAACCTGACGTTCTTTTTGTTTTGCAGGATTTTCCGGAATGGGTAACTAATAGCCGACGGCTCCATAAACCCCGTGGACACCTGATAGATCAATGGCGGAAAAAAGTTGTAATTGTTCGCATCCACCAGGGTGATCCGGTAGTGCTCATTGTTCCCCATTTTCTTAACAAACTCCAAACCGGCGAAGCCGCCACCTACCACGACAATTTCCTTTTTCATTTTTCTCTCCTTTTTCAAATTGCATCACTCATTGTGCCATTCAATTGAGGCACTATGCCCCCTGTTCAAAAGGGTTTGTTGGTGCTCACGGCAATCCTGTTCCA
Source organism: uncultured Imperialibacter sp. (assembly GCF_963974565.1). Lineage (NCBI taxonomy): Bacteria > Pseudomonadati > Bacteroidota > Cytophagia > Cytophagales > Flammeovirgaceae > Imperialibacter > uncultured Imperialibacter sp. Next base: position 47,246 of record NZ_CAXBCJ010000018.1, read on the forward strand.
GGCGTTAATCACTGTGACTGCCATGATAATTTGCGCCAAATAGCGGTCTCCAAACAGGCCGATGGCCTTTGCGTAGGTTTCGGGGGTTAGCCCTTGCCGATGAATCAGGGTGACCTCCTCAGTCACCTGAAGAAGTACTCGTTCTTCTTCCGAAAAAAGGGTGGTTTCCCTCCATGCATTCAACAAAAAGAGCCGCTGCTGGGTTTCGCCATGTTTGAGGGCCTCTTTGGTGTGCATATCAATGCAAAAGGCGCACCCATTCACCTGCGAAGCCCTCACCTTGATAAGTGCCTGATGGGTGCTTGTGAGCCCGGCGTTGGCCACAAGCTGACTTAGATGATACAATGCCTTGTAAGCCTCCGGCTCCAGCGCATCGATTTGGATTCTTTGTTTCATAAACTGCCTAGTGTTTAAAACTTGAAACAAATTTATGAGACCGGCGAGGCAAAAAAGTTAAACCAGTTTAAGAAGCGAGCCGGTTCCTGATTTCACTCAAATATTCGGGCGTAAAGCCCAGGTAGGAGGCTACCAGGTATTGGGGCACCCTTTGGTTGAACTCGGGAAAAGCTTCACTGAAATGGATGTACAACTGCTCTCTGGTGTACTGCCGGAAAAACTTCACCCTTAGCTGAGCGGCAGCAGCAGCCGACTGGTAAACATGCCTGAAATACTTCTCCATTACCGGGTGGTTTTTCAGCAAGGTGTCTTCTTCCTGCTTCGAGAGCCTCATGACTTTCGATGTCTCCACTGCCTGAATACAGAATTCAGAATTTGTTTGCCGCTGGAAGGAAAACAGATCGGTAAGCCACCAGTTTTCTATGGCAAATTGTGTTGTCTGCTCGGCACCATTTTCTGTTACAAAAAACATGCGCAGGCACCCTTTCACTACAAAGTAATTGTGTCGGCAAATGGTATTTACTTCGTGTAGAACATGCTTCTTTTTAACCTCAATGAGCTCAAAGTAATGGCTTATTTCGTCATACTCATCGTCGGCAAGCTCAACGAACTTCGAAATATGATCCTTCATCATAGGTGTGTGGTTTTGAAATAAAAAGTCGTGAGTTCGATATAAGAATATAGCAAAGCGTAGGCTTAATTTCATTCGTGTGAATTTATACGCAGCGACCTGGCGGCAGGTGCTCTTTCAAAGCTCTTTTGTTAAAACGATCATGTCTCTGCATTCAATGCCGTTCTCAATAATTGGTTCGTCATAGTTTTCTTTAAAAAAAGTCCGGTTTTTTGCCGGTTATTCTAAACCCTACTTTTTGATAAAGGTACAGCTGCCCAACACTTGAGTTGCCGGTTCCAATAATGATTTTTTTCAGCCCCTTCAGTTTTGCTTTCTCAATGGCATCATTCAACAATATCGTCCCGATTCCTTTTCCCTGAAAGCTTTCGTCCACCGCAATATTCTTGATTTCAACAGTTTCATTGTCAACGCCAAAAAGAGCGTAACACCCAATGGTTCGCCCCTTCAAATCAGCTTTGTACACAATTGAGTCAGAAATGTATTTGTCGATGGTGTGTTTTGAAGGATCAGCAATTAGCAAAAGGTGGCAAGGGAGGCTATCTGTTTTCTGAAGTGCTGTGATGACAAGGTCATGTGCTACAATTGGCTTCTCTTTCATATATGCCCGGTGTCGGTATATTTTTCAAGTTACCACCTGTTTAACTGCAAAAAAAGTCACGATCCGCCATCATGGCTTGTATCTTAACCTTGAGTGTGTTTCGGGCTGTGCCTTCATACCCCATCTTTGGTTCTGTCTTCAGTTTGGAGTTGTGTCTTCACAACCCGTCCATGCCTTTCCCCGGCTTTTGTGAGTGAGCTCCACGCAAAACTCCAAAGGTTTTGCTATTTTCATCTTTTAACTTACTACCTACCTATGAAACTACTGCATCGTTTACCCCTCTTCTTTGGTCTGTGCTTTGGCCTGTCGGCCTGCCAGGAAAAGTCTCCTGATACCAGTCCGCCCCCCTATCAAAACCCTGCCCTGCCTGTCGATGAGCGGGTGGATGACCTGGTGGGCCGAATGACGCTGGCACAAAAGGTGTCGCAAATGACCAACGCCTCCCCTGCCATTGATTCGCTGGGCATTCCGGCGTACAACTGGTGGTCGGAAGGCCTGCACGGCATGGCCAGGGCAGGCAAGGCCACAGTGTTTCCACAGGCCATTGGCATGGCGGCTACATGGGACGATGACCTGATCTTTGATGTGGCCACGGTGATTTCGGATGAAACCCGGGCCAAACACCACGACTTCGTGCGAAAAGGCAAGCGGTTTCTCTACCAGGGCCTCACGCTGTGGTCGCCCAATATCAATATTTTCAGAGACCCCCGCTGGGGCCGTGGGCAGGAAACCTACGGCGAAGATCCGTTTCTCACTGGTTCGCTCGCAGTCCCGTTTATCAAAGGCCTGCAGGGCGACGATCCCACCTACCTGAAAACGGTGGCCACCATCAAGCATTTTGCCGTGCACAACGGCCCCGAGCCCGAAAGGCATGAGTTTGACGCCAAAGTGAGCCTGAAAGACCTCAGGGAAACCTACCTGCCGCAGTTCAAAATGGGTGTGCAGGAAGGCCACGCCTACTCGGCCATGTGTGCCTACAACCGGATCAACGGCGAGCCCTGCTGCGGCAGCAAAAGCCTGCTGACCGGTACCCTGAAAGGCAAGCTGGGCTTTGATGGCTTTATCGTGTCGGACTGCTGGGCCATTACCGACATCTGGAAATTCCACCAGGTGGTGGGCTCCGAAGCGGAGGCGGCCGCCATGGCAGTGAAAGCGGGGACAGACTTGAGCTGCGGCGAGGAGTTCCTGTCGCTGGTGGAAGCAGTGGAGAAAGGCTATATCACCGAAGCGGAAATTGACGTGTCGGTGAAGCGCCTGTTCAAAGCCCGCTTCAAGCTGGGTATGTTCGACCCGATGGAAACGGTGAAATACGCTCAGATTCCTTACAGCATCGTCGACCAACCAGCCAACCAGGCCCTGGCCCTGAAAACGGCTCAGGAAACGATGGTGCTGTTGAAAAACGACAATAACACCCTCCCCCTCCGCAAGGACTTAAAGAAAGTGGCCGTTATTGGCCCCAACTCCGACCAGTGGCTCATGCTGCTGGGCAACTACAACGGCGTGCCCTCCAAAGCAGTGACGCCTTTGGAAGGCATCAGGAATAAGCTGGGGGCCGGCACGGAGGTGGTGTTTGCCCAGGGGTCGGAATACGCAGAGGGCTTGCCGATGTTTTACACTGTGCCTGCCAATGCCATCAACGGGCCCATCAGGGCCAGCTACTTCAACAACAGCAAGATGCAGGGCGACGTGGTGTATGAAGAGGAAATTGATCAGCTGGATGTGAACTGGAACGACGCTGCCCCCAGAGAAGACCTGGGTGACGACAACTTCGGCGTGCGCTGGGAGGGACAAATCACCGCACAGAAGACGGGCTATCATCAGCTGGGTGTGATCACTACCTGCAATACGCAGCTCTACTTTGAAGGCAAAGAGGTAGCCAGAACGGTCTATCACTTTGGTGACGAATATGGCGACCCGAGGCTACGGAAGTCGGAGCCGATCCTTTTAGAAGCAGGAAAAACCTATAGCTTCAAAGTGGATGCAGGTGAAAACTATGCCGACGCCATGGTGCAGTTGGTGTGGGCAGAGCCCAAACCCGACCTGATGAAGGATGCCCTGGCCGCTGCCAGCGGTGCTGATGCGGTGATCATGTGCATGGGCCTTACGCCCCGCATGGAAGGCGAAGAAATGGATATTAAGGTGGATGGATTTAATGGCGGCGACCGCACCAAGCTGGGCCTACCGGCGGCACAGCTTGATTTGATCAAGGCCATTCACGCCCTGGGCAAGCCAGTGGTGCTGGTGCTGCTCAATGGCAGTGCGCTGTCGATCCCGTGGGAAAACGATCATATTCCGGCCATTCTGGAGGCGTGGTATCCGGGCCAGGCGGGTGGCACCGCCATTGCCGACGTTCTTTTTGGCGACTACAACCCCTCGGGCAAGCTGCCGGTTACCTTCTACAAGTCGGTTGCGGACCTGCCTGCCTTCACCGACTACCAGATGACGACGCAGACCTACCGGTTCTTCAAAGGGCAAGCGCTGTATCCGTTCGGGCACGGCCTGAGCTATTCGACTTTTGGTTTTGCTGATTTGAACCTTCCGGCCGAAAGCAAGCCCGGTGAGGCAGTGCCGGTGAAAGTAACCGTTACCAACACCGGCCCAATGGACGGCGACGAGGTGGTGCAGCTGTACGTTGCCAACAAAAACCGGCCGGCCGATGCACCCATCAAGAACCTGGCGGCCTTCCGGCGCATCCACCTGAAGACTGGCGAAAGCAAAACAGTGGAATTAACGATTAGAAAAGAGGCCTTTCAAACCTTCGATGCTGAGTTTAACCTGGTGAGCGTGCCTGGAGAGTTTGCTATTTCAGTAGGGAATTCCTCGGCGAAAGATGATTTGAGGACGGGGCTGGTGGTAAGGTGAGTTGTGCGGCTGAACGGGCCGGACATACATCGGCCCTAACCAAACGAGCGTCATGTCGATTGCGACGAAGGAGCGAGCCGACGTGGAACGACATCCCCTGGCCCTTGCAGTAATCATTCTGAGAACTGGTCTCAAAAAAAACCCTGGAAGTATTGTATGCACTGGAAGCACAAGTCTCGATCACCGTCATTGCAAATGAAGGTAAAGAGGGGTTTTACTACAAGAGCTGATTAAATGCGGAACCCTTACCGGATCGCAGGTTCTACGATAGGGGTTCGGGTTTCTTGCTGAGCTTTCTCGCTCAGCGATTGCAGATGCTGAACAGGGGAAGAGACGAGGGCGCAACGTCCCTGTCCAAACCGGCGTCATATCGATTGCGAGTCATCCTGAGCTTCCCGAAACGAAGTGTAGGCATAGTCGAAGGGACGAGCGAGCCGACGTGGAATCCGACGCCGGAACGATACCCCCCGGCTTCTAGCAGCAAGCATTTCTGAGGTTGTCTGACAAAAAAATACTGGAATTATTGTGTTTGACTACGATAGGGCTTGTTGCTTCTTGATTTTGCGAATTGAAGTTGAATGCACTGATTATTCACTAATAATTTTTCACAGTACTTCATACCGTGTTCCACGAAGTTGAAAAGTCAGTGAGTCGATCAATGCTTTCAATTCCCTCTTTTCATTCAAGTAATCCTTTGTTTGTATCTGCCCGGCTTCCCGTTTTTGGTGTAAACTCTCCAACTCCTTTCCAATTCCAAATCTTCTCTTCGCTAATTCATACGCTTCAAAGTCTCTTTTTCTTCTCTCTTCGATGTCTAATCGTACGTCTTCGCTCACTCCGTTTCCTGCAACCAAGTCAAAACTAAAGCCACCCCGCTCGTCATAAGGAATACACTGCCCAAGCTGGAGAGTGGGTTTCTTTCTAATTATTTGCCTAAAAGTGTCAGCACTGAAGGAAATATAGCCTTGTTGAGTGATAACCGTCCAAACTCGTTTGTTGTCGACTAGTTTCATTTCAATGTCCTGAATTTCCAACCATCTGTCGTCAAACGATTGAGAAAGCTCGAATGACAAATCCATTGGACTTTCAAAGACCAAAGTCGCTGGTGCAACCCAAAACGTAATATAAAAGCCTTCCATGTCTGGTCGGTTCCATTGAAAAATATAGTCAATGTCTAATACCAAATTTTCTTTCAGCTGAAGTCCGTAAACAGTTGCATCATGCCAACCCATTTGTTCAATATCCTGCTCAGTCCAAATCCATTTTTCTAATTCGTAATCAGTCATTCGTTAAAAGTGAATTGAGTAGAACAGTCTTTTTACTTGTAAGGTCTTTGATCTGGATTAAAAATCCTATGAGAAATAGCCAAGTTTCTTGCTCAGCTTTAAAAATCGGCGATTGCAAATCTGGAAGAGCTAGTTAGGTATCCGCCACTGCTTTCATCAAGCTTCCCGCTCTGCCCTCATGCTCATCGCCACACACCACCACAGCCACATTGCCCACCTTGCGCCCCGACGACACATAGGTATGCGCCTCAGCGACGTCAGCCAACGGAAAGTACCTGTCGACCACAGGCTTGTAATGCCCTTTCTCGGCCAGGCCTTTCAAAAAGACCAGGTCTTCTTTTTCCCAATAAAAATTGGAAGCCGCTATCACTACCTTTTTGCGTCTGAAAAGGGAGGTGTACATGGCTGCCAGCATGTGCCGCAGGCCAAACTCAGTCAGCAGGTATTTGCCGTTTGGGGTCAGCAGGTTCATGCACTCTTTCATGGAAGTTTTGCCTACGGTGTCAAACACTATGTCGTAGCGCTTGTCTGTATCAATGAAATATTCTTTGGTGTAGTCAATCACTTCATTTGCGCCTATCGACTTCACCAACTCAATGTTTTTGGTACTGCACACCCCTGTTACATGGGCCCCAAAGTATTTCGCCAACTGAACGGCGGCAGTGCCCACTGAGCCCGACGCACCGTAAATGAGCACGTGGTGCCCTTTTTCTATTTTGCCTTTTTTCTTCAAATAGGCCAGCGCCGACAATGGACCATTCACCATGGTAGCCGCCTCCGTAAAAGCCAAATTTTGCGGTTTCAAGTGCATCAAAGCATTTTCCGGCAGGCATTTGTATTCGGCATAGGCACCAAAGCTGAGGCCGGTGTAGCCAAATACCTGGTCGTTTACCTGGTAGCTTTTCACCTTGCTGCCGATGGCCTCCACTACCCCCGAAAATTCGATACCAAGCACTGGCTGCTTTGGCTTTCTGAATCCAAACATCAGGCCCACCGGCAGCTTCAGCAGGGGCGGGTGATCGAAGCTTCTCATCTTGGGGTCTTCGGCGGTCACAGAAGTGGCGTGAATTTTTACGAGCACTGCGCCGGGTTTAGGCACGGGCTTTTCAAGCTCTGCCATTTGCAGCACACTGGGGTTTCCGTACTTTTTGAATACTATTGCCTTCATCTGCGTAGGATTTTGTTTTGAAAGCCACCCGCTTCGGGGGCCTTCTCAAAATAACGGGATACGACAACGCAGGAATTTGATCTAAGTCAAATAATCACTCTGACGAAACCTTTGCTCTGATGCGGGACAGGGTTTCCAAAGAAACGTTCAGATAAGAGGCAATAATGGTGACAGGTAGGAATTGGACGATATGCGGTTCCTTTTCGAGTAGCTTGAGGTAGCGTTGGGAGGCGTCGAGGGTTTGAAACTCCCTGAGCCGTTGTTCAAACCAAACGGCATAGTATTCGATAAACATTTTGTCGAGCATCATTACCTCGGGGTAGGTATTTTTCACTTTGCCAAAGCGGCCGTAGTCAATAATAGTCACCTCCAGCTCAGTCAGGGCCTCCACGTACACATCGCCCGGCTTTTGCATGATGTAGCTGTCAAGCGACACCGCCACGTCGTCATGAAAGTAGATCTCGGTCGTGATCTCTTTATGGTTGTGGAGATAAAACTTCCTCGCTATACCCTCCTTGATCAGCAAGTGAGCGGTACATATCTGACCGGGCCGTAGCAAGTGAGCACCTTTTGAGAATTTTTTATCGACAAACACTTTCTCCAGCTCTGCGTGAATCTCAAGATCAAGCTTGTAGGATAAGTCTTTGATCCTTTTTATGTATGGGTTCATTTATCGCTTTCCTGTTTTATCAAAATGACGCAACCACCGAATATACGGAATCTCTTCTGGTTTGTGTTTTGGCTTTTTGAAGTTTGGAGGTAGAAAAGGGGCTTAGAAACGTAACAACACAGTTGCCGTGGCTAGTGTCTTCATGAGCGACTTCCTGTGTTGGGCGTTACCGGGGAAAATGTAAAGATGAGCGTGTTGTTGGTTCGTTGAACACGACCCCAAGGCGGTAGAGCCGGTTTTATAGGGAATAAAACTTTACAGTTTGTATATTTGTTTACCTCATGACGCCATGAAAGCGAAAACAAAACCGAACTATCAGCAAGTGCTTAAGCTCATTCATCAGCTCCTGGAAAAGGAGAATGAAAGCCTAGCTACTGCGCTCCAATCAGAGATGACGTCAAAAAAAACCACGAGCTCTCTACAAGCCATTTTGCTTGACGCCCCCACCTGGACAGACGACGACCTAAGCACTTATCAGGCAGCGAGGGACGGCATCAACAAGTCACGTCTGGCATGATTCCCCTGGACTCCTCGGTAATAATTGAGCTTTTCAGGAAAAAGAACAAGCAAGAAACAATGTTCTGTCGCCGTGGCTCGTGTCTTCACGAGCGACTTCCTGTGAAGGTCGTTCCCAAAAGAAAGTTATAAAGATCACAAAGGGTTTCCCAGTCCCTTGCGCAGACTAGCTTGGCTGCCAAGGCCGCCAGAGAAAAAAAAAACGACCCTAGCACAACGGCCGGTGAAATAACCACTTTCAAATCCAGCCACACTCGCACAATCTTATTTGAATTTTATAACTTTGGTCGATGATTAAGCCGCTCACTCTTGATGAACTCTACGAGAAGAAACTCCGCCGCCGGCCTGAAACTATTCAGGGCGGTGTTGGGCAGTTCAATGTGTTCAACTACGAGGACTTTATTGGGCCCGACCCCAAGCCGGTGCCTTACAGCCGACGGGAGTATTACAAAATCAGCTTCCTGACGGGTAACACCAGGTACTTTTATGCTGACAAGGCAGTAGAGGTAAAAAACGCCGCACTGGTTTTTGCCAACCCTATGGTTCCCTACAACTGGGAACGGCTGAGCGACAATCAGTCGGGGTACTTTTGTGTGTTTACAGAAGAGTTTTTCACCAACTTCGGAGCCATCAGAGACTACCCCATTTTCCAACCCGGCAGCACGCCCATTTACGAAGTAGACCCGGGCGACATTGAAGAGATCAACAGGTTTTACCTTCAGATGATAGAGGAAATCAACTCTGATTATGCCTACAAGTACGATCTCATCAAAACACTGGTGATCCAGCTGATACACAAAGCGATCAAGCTCCAACCAGCTGAGGCCTCCCTCCACTCCCAGTCCAATGCCAACGACAGGATCTCCTCCCTTTTCTCCGAATTGCTTGAACGCCAGTTTCCGATTGAGTCGCCCATCCAGCGAATGAAGCTTCGGTCGCCCAACGATTTTGCCAATAACCTCTCGGTGCACATCAATCACCTGAACCGGGCATTGAAAGCAACCATGGGGCAAACCACTTCGCAGCTGATCTCCAGCCGCATTATGCAGGAGGCGAGAATTTTGCTCAGGCACACCAACTGGCAAATATCGGAGATTGGTTATTGCCTGGGGTTTGAAGAGCCATCGCATTTCATCTCGTTCTTTAAGAAAACTGAAAACGTTACTCCCCGACTCTACCGAACGCAATAGCAATTGTTTGATTCTTGATGCTTTTTGATTGAAGCGGGCTATAGCCAGTCAACCTGCGTTGCGCACCTTTGTGAGGCTGCTTTATACTGTATGCGCACAATTTTGTTTTGTTAAGAGGTTCAGTTGCTCAATTCAATTTTTACCCGATCCCTAAAGGAAGACGAATCATAATTAGTAGGGCCCTTTAGGGGTGCCCGGCTTAGGGGTGCCCGGCTTAGTGGTGCCCGGCTTAGGGAATAAAGGTCTAGAATGCTCTTAACAAAACGACATTGTGCGCACGGAAGCTGATAGCAGCGAAAACTAACTTTTAACACAAAAACCTTTAACATGAAATACAACTATATCGGCGATACGGGGCTGAAAGTATCAGAGCTCTGTTTTGGCACCATGACCTTTGGTGGTCAGGATGCGGGCATGTGGAGCAAGATAGGCCAGCTGCAGCAAAAAGAAGTGAATGACATGCTGGGCGCTGTCATTGAATCTGGCATCAATTTTATCGACACGGCCAATGTCTACTCCTTTGGGCAGTCGGAGCAGCTGCTGGGCCAGGGCCTGAAGGACGTGGGCGCCAAAAGAGATGAGGTAGTGCTGGCTACTAAGGTGCTGGGGCCTATGGGCTCACAGCCAAACAATGTGGGCCTTTCCCGCTACCATATATTCAATTCGGTAGAGGCCAGCCTGCAAAGGCTACAGGTAGATCACATCGACCTGCTGTATGTGCACGGCGTTGATCCAAGAACATCCATTGAAGAGATACTAAGGTCTCTCAACGACGTGGCAGACAGTGGCAAGGTGCGCTACATCGCTATTTGTAACTGGCCAGCATGGATGGTCGCCAAGGCGCAAGCAGTGGCTTACTATAACGGCTGGCATAAGTTCATAGGCTTGCAATACCATTATTCTGCTGCCACCAGGGACATCGAGCACGAGCTGGTGCCCATGGCCGCCGACCACAAACTGGCAATCTTTCCATGGAGTCCGCTGGCGGGCGGCTTCCTCTCCGGCAAATACACCAGAGCGGGCAGCAGTGATGTCAACGGAAGACGGGCCAATTTTGACTTCCCTCCTCTCGATAAAGAAAAAGCGTATGATTTGGTAGAGGTAATGGGCGGCATAGCAAAAGCACACGGAGTGACCACGGCGCAAATAGCCCTGGCATGGGTGCGGCATCAACCCGGCGTCACCAGCACCATTATTGGCGCCAAAACACCCGATCAGCTAAAGGCCAATATCGACTCTACGGAAATAGTGTTGACACCTGACGACCTGGCCAAAATAGAGGAAGTCAGTCCGCTGGCATCCCAGTATCCCGGCTGGATGGTGGAGCGGCAAGGTGAGTATAGGAAGTAGAAGGCCGGTTAGTGAGGGCGCTTTTGGTTAAAAACAGGAAGGCTATCAATATTGGCAGCCTTCTATGTTTTTAATGGGCGCTTGGGGCGGGGCAAATTGCCAGTGCAGGTGCGTTAAATTGTTATGGAAAAGCTTGTATATGTCTTTTCTGTGGGCAACGATGAGAAAGCGAAAAGTGTTTTCGTTGATCTTCTCGAATCAAATCCGATACTCACCAATTCTGATCCTGTAGTAGCTTTTAAAGCCCGTCAGCTTCTTTATGTTTGCCAAATCTTGTATCGAGTCTGACTTCTCGAGTTCGAGAATAAGCTTTTCTATTTTGGCATAGAGTGACTTGTTCTTGATTTTGTCAAGCGATTTCGCAAATGACTTATCAAATTCAATAGTCACTGAGCCCTCAATTTGGCTAAAATTGAATTACGGTCAACTGTTTCGCCTGTCTTGGCAGCGTCCATAGCTGAGCCAATAGCAAAGTCCTCAAACTGCTCGTCGGCAAGGTTTATTACATTTCCGCCTAGTTTTTTGGCAAGGTCTGACAAGAGCTTGTTGCTTTTTTTGTCTGCTTTAATAATGATCGCTCCCATTTCGATATCTTTCATTAAAGATATGGATAATTGCTTAAGGTTGGGCTTTTTGCGTTATCAGCACCAGACCAAACCATCGATTTGCCATTATTTTGCGGATGCATCAATCTTGCTGTTTCACTCAAAACCTTACACCAGCGCAACCATTTCTGCAAAATCCGTTAAACGAGGCATATAGCACATTATGCGTCGACTGGCACCCAATTTATTTGATGTTAACAACCGGGTATATGCCCATCTCCTGTTTTGGGTGGCGTACTATTTCTACCGGGTGTATATCTATATTGAGTATTATGAGTACTCCCCCATTACGCAATTTGTAGAGCTCCCGGTAAAAGTAGCCGTTGTTTACGTGCATATGTACGTCCTCATGCCTAAACTGCTCAGCCACAGAAAGTACTTTTACTATGGCATCAGCCTGATCTGCCTTGTTTTCGTGGCTACGGTACTGCAATCGGAGGTGATCAGGGGGATGATAGCTTCGGGCATTTATCGTTTCAACCCCGACTTGCTCTATGCTCCCCGCAAGTTCAGCGCTACAGCAAGTCATATCACGATGATCCTCTTCGTGACCTCGGCCATCAAAATACTGAAAGACCAATACCTGCAGCAGCAAAAGCTGCAACAGGTAGAGCAGCAGCGCCTTCGCAATGAGCTCACCTTCCTGAAGACGCAAATCAACCCGCACTTCTTTTTCAATACCCTCAACAACCTCTATTCGCTGGTATTGAACAAGTCGGACAAGGCAGCCGATGCCATTCTAAAGCTCTCCTCGCTGATGGAATATGTGATTTACGAGTCAGACAAGAAGAAGGTAAGCCTGCAATCGGAAGTGGAGCACCTGCAAGACTACGTGGAGTTGGAAAAGCTCAGGTTTGGTACCGAGTTAAAGCTGGAGATGGTGCTGCCTGACGACGTTGATGGATATGATATTCCGCCAATGTTGCTCATTCCCCTTGTAGAAAACTGCTTTAAGCACGGAAAACCTGATAAGAATGGCCTCTTTACGATCAAAATAGAGGCGACTATAAAAGGAAAGCACCTGTGTTTTAGCACTTACAACACCAAAGTGTCCCACCCTATCGAAAGGGGAAAACCCACCTCACACTATGGGGTAGGCTTGCAAAATGTGATGCGCCGCATTGAGCTGATTTATGGAAAAAGAGCCAATTTCAAGCTCAAAGAGCTTCCGGAGAGCTTTTCACTGACCGTGCAACTGCCGCTGGAAGACCAAAGAAAGGAGGTGCCCGTTGAAGCTTAACTGCCTGATAGTAGACGATGAGCCGCTGGCCATTGAGGTTATCCACAACTACGTGGAACGACTCGACAACCTGCAACTTGTGGCCAAGTGCAGGCATGTGGCTGAGGCCAATACCTGGCTGCGAAGTGCGGCAGTGGATGTAGTCTTTCTCGACATCAAAATGCCTGAAGTTACCGGACTTGAGTTTGCCAGGACGCTGGGGAAAACGCCAATGATTATTTTCACCACTGCTTCCCGGGACCTGGCCGTGCAGAGTTATGACACCCATGCCATAGACTACCTGATCAAGCCCATTAGCTTCGAAAAGTTCCTGAAGGCAGTGAACAAAGCGTTTGACAGAAAGAAGGAGCTCGACCTGATGGCCGACTCAACGCAACAAAAAACGCTGCTTGTCAAAGCCGAAAACAAAACCTTCAGGATTGACGCTGGCGAGATCCATTTTGTGGAAAGCATCCGTGACCACGTGATTTTCCATTTGGCAGATGGTGCCTCTGTTGTGTCTTACACCTCCATCAATGCCGTCGAAAATGACTTGCCTGAGCTGGACTTCGTGCGAATCCACCGCTCCTACCTGGTGGCCATCAGGCACATAAAAGCCTTTAGCAATTCTCAAATCGAACTACCCAACACTACCCTGCCCATTGGCCGCACCTACAAAGAAGAGGTGCTGCAGCGGCTAACCCTTCAAAACATTCATTTGTAGGGTGAAACCTGTCGTTCTCCGGCGAAAATCCTCTCTTTAAAGGTGTGCTTAAGCAAATAATCCCCCGTCACGTTCATTGAGTATGGTCAACTCAGAACAACATGAACTGGATTTTTTCATTTTTGGCCGCAGCCCTCATATGTAGCAGCGCAGCAGGCCGCCAACTAAGTATTTACTCAACAGGCTTCGGTGATAACGCAGAACAGATCATTGAACAAGCCAGGTTTTATGCCGATGAGCTAAACATTGCGTCCGGGCAGCCTCTCATCGTTATGGTGATGCTTTCTCACAACTTGCCGCACAATATCAGCGGCATGATGGTGCACGGCGAAAATGAGGTGCTTGAAATGCGAAACGTAATGATCAAGCTCAATGCTGCACTGCCCACTGACGACTTGAACCGGGCGCTCGCCCACGAAATGGTGCATGTGGCGCAATATGCCAGGGGAGATTTGATGCGGATAAACAACACCATGTTTCGCTGGCAGGGGCAGCTGATATTTGATTCGGCAAGCATTCCCTACCGGCAGCGAAAATGGGAAAAGGAGGCTTTTTCGAAAGAAGAAGAGCTGAAAAAGGGTTACAAAAAACTAATCTCCCACTAATAGAAGCCCATTAACCGGAGATGATGAATTTTTTTGGTTGTTAGATGTGATGTAGCATAGGTATATTCAGCTTTTAGTTGTTAATATACCATGTCACAATCACTGAAACCTATCCTGGCGCTATTACTGCTCGCACTTCCTTACATGCTCACCGCTCAAAAGGAGGCTTACCTGAAAACAAAAGACATCCTCTATTACGGCGCCATTCACGACCTGGAAAAGCCCGACCCCAACAAAGTCACATTCGAGTTTAACAACGGCAATAAGAAAGATTTTACGCCGGACGAAGCGCTTGAGTTTGGCCTGCCCGACGGTAGAAAGTGGGTATCGAAAGAATATGAGGGTAAAAAACAGTTTTTCGAAGAACTTGAAAATGGGAAGGTGGCTTTGCTGCTTCAGGAGCAGGGCAAAAGCAAGTCCTATCTGCTGGAAAAAGGCGAAGAAATAATCGCTCTGGGTGAAGACAATGGAGATGAAAATTACTTTAAAGACGTGCTTGCAGCGCAACTGGAAGACTGCTACCTGACGGAAAAGACGATTGGGCTGGCAAAATACAAATCGGCCAACCTAAAGTATTTCATTTCACAGTATAACGACTGTGTGCACAAGCCATTCCCTAAGTTCAGAATAGGCCCTGTAGTAGGCGTGAGGATTTACCAAAACATAATTGAAAGCAAGTTTTTTCCGCAAGTGCCAGAGGAAATGGTCACGATGTCTTTAGGCGCAATCGTAGAAATTCCGATTTCATATAGCCCACAAATACTGCTCGTCACACAACCCATGGTAGCATATCATTCGTTTACAGCCACCAACAACAACTATAGCCCCGAAGATGCTACTACGTCCTACAACACGCATTACTTAAAGCATACTGATCTGGATATACCGATTATGCTAAAGTACAGATTTGCGAACTACAAATTCTCTCCTTATATCCAAGCCGGACCAGCATTACAGCTAGGCATCTCAACAAAGGCCTATTCGCTGTCCGATAAGGTAAAACTCCAAAATGGTCAGTTTGAACTAATTGCTGAGGACGTTTATGTCGACTCCGGCGCCTTGGCCAACAAATATCTCGGTGTATCTGGCGGAGCAGGTGTTGAAATCCCGATCAATTCTTATATAACCTCCGTCGTTGGTGTCAACTACTCTATCTACACCGCTGACGTAGACACCGGAAGCAATAGAAAAACCTACCCTGAGTTCTTTGTAGCGGTGACTTTTTGAGTAATACCTAATTTTCTTAGGTATTTACTTGACAATACATAAGACTTCTATATATATTTGCCTTATGTATTCGAAAGAACTATTAAAAGGAACTCTTCAAACCATCGTTTTGAAGTTGCTGGCAGAGAATGGCAGGATGTACGGTTACGAAATCACTCAAAAAGTGAAAGAGCAAACTGAGGGTAAAATACAGCTCACTGAAGGAGCCCTGTATCCCTCTTTGCACAAACTCGAAGCCGAAGGGCTGCTGGTGACTGAAACCGTCAACATTGGCAAACGTATCAGGAAGTACTACTCTTTGACGCCAAAAGGCAACATACAAACTGCCAGTAAACTAGAGGAGTTTGCCAGCTTTATCAGCACGATGCAATTTTTATTGAACCCCAAAACCTCTTAAGTCATGAGAGAACTCACAGAAGCACAAATCAAAACCGTAGAACAGGCAATCGCTGCTCAGTGTGGCAACACAATCCTTGGCAATGAGCTGCTTGATCACACCTGCTGCGCCATAGAAGCATACATGGAGGGAGGGCACTCATTTGAACTTGCTCTCAATATCTCTCTGAGCACATTTGGCAAAAACGAAATGAAAAAAGTCAGCAAACAGGTGAAGAGAACCCGCCGTTACTACCAGTTGAAGAAGCAGCCTCTGGGCTGGATCACGCCTATGATGGCTATAGGTCTGCTTTTTATCGTGGTAAATGTAGGTGCCAAAGACAGGCCCGACAGAAAGCCAACAGACAAGGATTTCAGGGTCAGCTCCAAATTTGGCAAAAGAAATGATCCCTTCGACAAAGAAGTTAAAATGCACCAGGGAATTGACATTGTGACTCCGCTAGGCACTCCCATCGTGGCCACCGCTGACGGCTTGGTAGAGAAAGTAGTCGATGATCCAGATGGATACGGCATCATGGTCACACTTAAGCATGACGACGAATACCAGACAATCTACGCCCAGCTGTCTGAAGCCAAAGTAAAAGTGGGCGATAACGTAAAGAAAGGTCAGTTGATCGCTTTGTCGGGCAATTCAGGCAGGTCCACAGCCCCTCACCTCCACTACGAGGTAATACACAACGGAAAAAGAGTAGACCCATCGCAATACTTCGGCGAAGAAAAATAACAGGCACACTTCTCAATAACTAATCCGGTCTCCCATGATTGATACCATGCCTTCCAAAGCGGGTAAAAAGAAGAAGTCTGCCCTAAAAGACTGGGGAGAGTCTATCCTGTTTGCCGTCGTAGTGGCCACGCTTTTCCGCTGGCTGCTGTTCGAACAATTCATCATTCCCACGCCCTCAATGGAAGGAAGCATGCTGGTGGGTGATGTGATTGTGGTGAGCAAGCTGCACTACGGCACCCGCACCCTGGCCACGCCTATCCAGTTTCCGCTCACTCATCAAAAGTTCTGGGGCACCGAAATCCCTTCCTATGTCAACTGGATACAGCTGCCCATGTACCGGCTGCCCGGCTTTAGGGGCGTAAAACGGATGGAGCCGGTGGTCTTCAACTATCCGTACGAAGACCAGCACCCCACCGACCTGAAGTCGCACTGGGTAAAGCGGTGCGTAGGGCTGCCTGGCGACTCGCTGAAAATAGTCGACGGCCTGCTTGTGGTAAACGACTCTGTGATGCCATTGCCAGCTCACCTCCAGTCGAGCTATTTTATTGTTGGCAAGCAGCCACTGAAAGACCGTTTCTTTGAAGCCAACAACATAAGTGAGCATCAGGAAGTGAATGGTGGGTACTACGTGCAGACCGAACCTGCCACTGCCGAAAAAATCAAACAGCTGCCGTTCATTAGCAAAGTAGAGCATGTGGTAATGAACTACAGCTTCAGCGATTCGGCCAGCTTTCCTAAGGCAGCACCGCACGGCTGGACAACGGATAATTTTGGCCCGGTATGGGTGCCGGCAAAGGGAGACACTATTGAAATCAATGACCAAAGCCTGCCGGTGTACGGCGCTGTGATCGTACGCTTCGAAGGCTGGAAAAATGCAGAAATCACAGACGGAAAGCTCTATATTAACGGCTACGAAACGAGTACTTACACTTTCCAGCAAAATTACTACTTCATGATGGGCGACAACCGACACAACTCGGAGGACTCCCGCACGTGGGGCTTTGTTCCCGAAGACCACATCGTTGGTAAGCCAGTCATGGTGTTATTTTCCTCAGAGGAAGGGCCCTGGTATACATTGCCTGCCCGAATCCGCTGGGGCCGATTATTTAACCTGATCAAAGAATGAAAAACAAACTGCTTGCCCTGCTCCTGCTTGCCAGCCTTGGTGCGGTGGCACAAACTAAGACAATGGCTATCACTATCGACGACCTGCCAGCACAAATGGGAGGCCACGATTCCGTGACGTTGATAGAATTGAATGCAAGGCTGCTTGCTCACCTCACTGAGAGAAAGGTGCCAGCCATTGGGTTCGTTAACGAGCAGAAGCTGTACCGTGGCAGTAAAATAATTGACTATCGCTACGACATGCTGACTGCCTGGATCGGCAGTGGACTCGAGCTGGGCAACCACACCTACAGCCATATTGACTACAATCAGCTGACGCCAGAGCAATTTTTCGAAATCATTGAAAAAGGGGAACCCATCACTAAAAAATTGATGGCAGATGCCGGAAAGCCCTACCGATACTTCAGGCACCCCTACTTGCATAGGGGAAACACCGAGGAAAAGGTAAAAGCTTTGGAAGAGTACCTCCAAGCCCACGGGTACACCGAAGCGCCTGTCACCATCGACAACTCAGAATGGATTTTCGCAAGTGCCTTCGATAAGGCCTTCAAAGCATCGGACAAGGCGATGATGGACAAAATAGGCGCTACCTACATCAGCTACATGGCCGAAAAAGTAAACTACTATGAGCAGCAAAGCCTGAAACTTTTCGGCAGGCCCATTGCACACACTTTGCTCATTCACGAAAACCTGCTGAATTCGTATTATTTGGGAGCGCTGCTCGACGCCTATCAGGGCATTGGCTACAGTTTTGTTAGCCTTGCTGAGGCCCTGAAAGACGACGCCTACACGACGCCTGATCATTTTGTAGGAAACGCCGGCATCTCCTGGATGGACAGATGGGCCGTTACACAAGGAAAAAAGGGCGATTTCTTTAAGGGTGAGCCTCGCTGCCCCCAGTTTGTACTCGACTATTCCGGACTCTCAGAATAAAAAAATGAAAACCATATTTCTTCTCTTCTTACTCTCCTACTCGGTAGCGGCCTACGCCCAAATCGACGACGAAACGATTATCAGGAGGAATATCGCCGACTTTTCTGACGCCATAGTCCACAGGGACACAGAGGCCATTGCCAATGCCTACACTCCAGACGCATCGATCTTCCCAAATGGGTTTGACATCATCAAAGGAACCAAAGACATTAAGTCGTATTGGACACCAAGGCCAGGCACTACTACTACCTTCCACAAGATATATCCGGTGGAAATCGTCGTCAATGGCAGCACCGCCTATGATCATGGCTACTACGAAGTAAGCGGCATCAATGATGGCAACCCTTTTCAGGGCGTGAGGGGAAAGTATGTGATTGTTTGGAAAAAGCTGGATGGACAATGGAAGATCTACCTGGACATTTGGAACCGGGCTGTTTCAAAATGATTTTTCCGGCATCGCCTGCTGCCTTCTTCCTTCGCCTGCCCGGCTTATATATTTTCATCAGCCTCTCCAACTTTTTTGGACTATTGGTGAATTAGCCTACCTTTCGGCGACATTAACCACATTAGAAAAAAGTCCCCTTTTGATGAAAATTGCCATCCTGTCTCGCAATGCAAAACTCTATTCTACCCAACGACTGGTCGAAGCTGCCCTACAGCATGGGCACGAGGTAGATGTGATCGACCATCTGAAATGTATCATCATCACCGAGCAGAAAAAACCAGCCATTTATTATAATGGAAAATACCTGGAAAACTACGATGCCGTCATTCCAAGGATTGGTGCATCCGTGACCTTCTACGGGTCGGCTGTAGTCAGGCAATTCGAAATGAAAAAGGTGTTTTCCACAGTAGAATCTCAGGCCCTTATCCGTTCCAGAGACAAGCTGCGCAGCCTTCAGATACTCTCAAGAGACGGGCTTGGCTTGCCTAAAACGGTATTCACCAACTACAGCATGGATGTGGATGAAATCATTTCAGAGGTGGGCGGTGCGCCTGTCATCATCAAGCTTTTGGAGGGAACTCAGGGGCTTGGCGTGGTGCTGGCTGAAACAAAAAAGGCTGCTGCATCAGTTATCCAGGCTTTTCACAACCTGAAAGCCCGGATCATTGTGCAGGAGTTCATCAAGGAGTCAAAAGGGGCCGACATCAGGGCCTTTGTTGTTGATGGCAAGGTGGTGGGTGCCATGAAAAGGCAGGGGAAAGAAGGCGAGTTTCGTTCCAATCTACACAGGGGCGGTAGCTCCGACATCATCAAACTGAGCAAGGTAGAAACTGCTGCAGCCATCAAAGCGGCCAAAGCGCTTGGACTTCAGGTAGCTGGTGTCGACATGCTGCAGTCGTCCAGAGGGCCATTAATTATAGAGGTGAATTCATCGCCTGGCCTCAAAGGCATTGAGTCTGCCACCGGCGTTGACGTCGCCAGCAAAATCATCCAGTACATTGAAAAAAATGCCCCTTTGAGTAAAATTCAAAAGGACAAAATCAACGCCTAACGACGACGGTCAGGGTTGTCTGATTTGGCGCTCAGCTCATTCAGCATAGAATTGATGATGGAGAGGATAAGACTGAAGGCAAGTGCCCACCAGAAGTTATCTATGTAGAAACCATCAATAAAGTAGTCGGCAATCATAATGATCAGTGCGTTGATCACCAAAAGAAACAATCCCAGCGTTAAGAAAGTAATGGGAATGGTAAACAACACCAGAATTGGCTTTAGCGTTACGTTGAGCAGCGAAAGAAACACCGCCACCAGAAAGGCAACCCAAAATCCTTCGACAGTAACCCCTGGTAATAAGTAAGACGTAAGGATTACCGAAATAGCTGAGAGAAGAAGCTTGATCAGGAAATTCATAGGCTTATTAGTCCGTCTTTTATTTGTTTAATTCTTTCGTTAAAAGTAATCAAAGTATGGTCAAATCCCTCAATGGAAGCCGCTTTCAGATAATTCTCGATCACTTCCGGATGATCCGCTGACCGCCCTTTCATCACATCAATATAGCGAAGATGGGTCCATAGCACGGTCTTGAGCTGCGTCTTTTCCTTGTTGAGCATCACATATTCTACCAGCACATTCTGCTTGTCGTGCCAAATAATTCTGGAGATCAGTGTCACCCACTCCCCCATCATCGCTGCCCTTACATAGGCGATCTGGTGATTGTACACCACCCACGACTGCTTGTACTTGATGAAAATTTCAGATGGTTCGATGTCATAAAGCTTCGGCACCTGATCCTCTCTCGCATTGAAGAAATAATCGAAGTACTTGGCATTGTTCAAATGCTGCAGCGGGTCGCAGTCCTGAAAGCGAATCACTGCCTTCATTTCTGTCTCCTTTGGGTATTTCCTATTGGGGTCGTACTTAAACATAGGCTACAGGCCGTAACGTTCTTTCAATATATTCATATGGTGCTGCAAATGGCCGGCAGTAATGAATACAATCGCAGCCACACTAATTGACTTTCCATTGGAAACGCCCGTTCTCGAAATCGCCTCCCTTGTGAATGAAGCATAGAGCAGAATGTTGCTCTTCCTCAAATGGCTGAACTGCAACAGCAGGCTTTCAGCGCTGACCCCGGCAAGGTCACTTTCTTCAACATAGGCGTTCTCATCAAACCCCGGAAGCTCGTTTTTATCGCCTCTGGCAAACGTGGCCGCTCTGAAAGCAAACACCCTTTCAGCGTCGATAATATGGCCGAGCACCTCTTTTACCGACCATTTACCTTCGGCATACCGATAGTCCCACTGGTCTTTTTCGATTCTCTCAAGCATGAAAGAAAATGTGTGAAGCTGATCCTCGAGAATATGCAGCAAATTGCCTGATGGAAGTGCGTCGACATATTTGTGATAGAAAGCGGGATACTCATCGTAAGCCGGCCTCTGATCCAACACCTGCGAAACTAAATACTGACTCATAGTGAAACTATTTAAACCATTCTGAATACTTGATATAATTACCTGCCGTCCGTGTGAATACCTGACGAAGCTCCTCGCTTACAGGTTTTACTTTCCTGGCAGGAACTCCGGCGTAAATAAAGCCGCTTTCAACTCTAGTTCCCTCAAGAACAACTGCCCCTGCAGCTATCAAAGCCTCCGACTCTACCACAACTCCATCCATTACTATGGCACCCATGCCCACCAGCACATTGTCGTGTATAGTGCAACCGTGCACAATCGCATTGTGCCCAATCGAAACATTGCTGCCAATGGTGGTCGCAAACTTCTGGTAAGTACAGTGAATCACTGCGCCGTCCTGGATATTCGTATTGTCACCTATTTTAATGACATTCACATCCCCCCGAACAACCGCATTGAACCACACCGTACAATTGTTGCCCATTTCTACTTCACCGACAATGGTTGCGTTTTCTGCAAACCAACAGTTAACTCCGAAGCTGGGGTATTTGCCTTTTACGGCTTTGATTAATGCCATAGGAATGACTTTGCTGAACTTTTTCTTCTCAAAAAATATATAATACCGCAAACATAATTGCGCCCGGGTAGTTTACCAACCAAGCGCCATGCTATTATAGGCGATAAGCAATAAGAAATTGCTCTGTGGGTGTCAGCAAAGCAAGCGCAACTGAGTTTTAGGTAGGTTTAATTATTTGATGTATGAAAATAAGAAGGAGGCTTGTTGTCTCCTTTTTATTTTACTGCCATTCTGTCATTTTCATGCCCAATTGTTAACTTTGCACACTTATTGAATGAGGTGCTGCTTTTGCGCTCCCAGTTTGTGTTTAAAGCATATGGATCAAATAATTAACGACATAGACATCATCTCTCCGGAGGAAGCCGCCTGCGAGACTGTCAAAATATCAAAGGAGTCGAATAACCCCACAGCAAGAAAAATGTACATCGAGTCGTACGGCTGCCAGATGAATTTTTCAGACAGTGAAATAGTGACTTCTATTCTAAAAAAAGATGGCTTTGACACTACCTCTTCTTACGAGGATGCTGACCTTATTTTACTAAACACCTGCTCTATCAGAGAAAAAGCGGAGCAAACTGTCAGACACCGCCTTGGTCAGTTTCAAACCGTAAAAAAACGCAAGCCGGAAGTGCTCATTGGAGTGTTGGGCTGTATGGCTGAGCGACTAAAGTCAAAGTTGCTGGAGGAAGAAAAGATCGTGGACCTGGTTGTGGGCCCGGATGCTTACAGAGACCTCCCACTGCTGGTTGGGCAAGCCGAAGAAGGCGAAAAAGGCGTCAACACGTTCCTTTCAAGAGAAGAAACCTACGCCGATATCAGTCCGGTAAGGCTCAATTCCAACGGTGTAACAGCCTTTATCTCTATCATGAGGGGCTGCGACAACATGTGCTCCTTCTGTGTTGTGCCCTTCACCCGTGGCAGAGAGCGCAGCCGTGACCCCTACTCTATAGTGGCCGAAGCCACCCAACTGTTCAGCGATGGCTACAGGGAGGTGACGCTGCTGGGCCAAAACGTAGACTCCTATAAATGGTCCCACCTGGAAAATAACAAGGCAAGACTGGAGAAAGAGGGAATAGAGGACGTCGTCAACTTTGCCCACCTGCTCGAAATGGTGGCAAGGGTACATCCTGACTTGAGGATCAGGTTTTCTACCTCGCACCCAAAAGACATTACCGACGAGGTGTTGCATACAATGAAAAAGTATGACAACATCTGCAAATACATTCACTTGCCAGTTCAAAGCGGGAGCTCAGCCGTACTCGACAGGATGAACCGCACCTACGACCGTGAGTGGTATATCAACCGGGTAGGTGCCATTCGCCGGATACTCGGCGAAGATTGTGGCATTTCGTCCGACATGATTGCGGGCTTTTGCAACGAAACCGAGGAAGAGCACCAGGATACGCTGTCGCTGATGGACTACGTGACCTACGACTTTGCCTACATGTTTTACTATTCGGAGCGGCCTGGCACGTTGGCAGCAAAAAAGTATGTAGACGACATACCGCTGGAGGTGAAGAAACGCAGGCTGCAGGAGATCATCGATAAACAAAGGCTTCATGCACTGGAAAGAAATCAGCGAGAGTTGAATAAAGTACATACAGTACTGATTGAAGGAGCTTCCAAAAAGTCTGAATTACATCTTCAGGGCCGCAATTCAGCCAACAAAGTAATCGTTTTCCCGAAGGAGCATTTCAAAAAAGGACAGTATGTAGAGGTGCTGGTAAAAGAATGCACAGGCGGAACGCTCCTTGGAGAGGCCGTGAAGTAATCACACTTTTATTTTTGTTCACAGACGTTGATGGCAGTGAGAGACGAGGAAATTCAGAGTATAAAACAGAGGTTTGGTATCGTTGGCAGCAGTCCGGCGCTCAATCATGCTATTCAGGTAGCCTCGCAGGTGGCACCTACCGACATGAGTGTGCTCATCACCGGCGAAAGTGGTAGTGGTAAGGAATCCTTTTCCAAAATCATTCATTCGCTCAGTCACCGCAAGCATGGCCAGTTCATTGCCATCAACTGCGGCGCTATTCCGGAGGGCACTATTGACTCTGAGCTTTTCGGTCACGAGAAGGGCTCATTTACGGGTGCTCACGAAGCCCGAAAAGGATATTTTGAAGTAACCAACGGCGGAACAATATTTCTCGATGAGATCGGCGAAATGCCCATGAGCACGCAAGCCCGGCTCCTTCGGGTGCTGGAATATGGTGAGTTCATCAAGGTGGGCTCTTCCAAGGTGCAAAAAGGCGACGTAAGAGTAATAGCAGCCACCAACGTCAACCTGCTGGAAGCCGTAGAAAACAAAAAATTCAGGGAAGACCTGTACTACAGACTGAACACCGTCCCGATCTATGTGCCGGCGCTTAGGGAGCGGGGGGAAGACGTCGACCTGCTCTTCAGAAAGTTTGCAGCCGACTTCTCCGAAAAGTACAGGGTCACTCCTATCAAGCTAACTCCGGAGGCCAAAATCGTTCTACTCAAATTCAGATTTCCCGGCAACATCAGGCAGCTCAAAAACCTGGTAGAGCAAATGTCGGTGTTGGAAATGGAGCGGGAAGTGACTGCGGAAAGGCTGGCCACCTATCTGCCCCAAAATGAGTCAAGACTACCAGCGTTGCTGAGGTCGCAGGTAAATGGCGAGAGCTCATTCTCCGAAAGAGACATCCTTTACAAAGTCCTTTTCGACATGAAAAAGGACGTGTCTGAACTCAAAAAGCTTGTATTCAGGCTGCTGGATGATAGCGAAGGAAGCAAAAACGAAATTTTAAGAGATCATCAGAACCTCTTCGAAGACATGGATCAGGAGGTTGAGGACATAACTGACGAGCCCTCTTCTACTCCCTACCTTATTCAACCATCCCAATCCTCGTCTGGCCATTCGGGCAAGTATGACCCCAACCGGATCGAAGACATTACCCACGAGGCGGAAGATCTTGAGAAAGAATCACTTTCATTAGAAAAGAAAGAAAAGGAAATGATCATTCGGGCGTTGTTAAAAAACAACAATAAGAGAAAATATGCAGCACAGGACCTTGGCATTTCGGAAAGAACGCTCTACCGCAAGATCAAACAGTATGAGATTGAAGAATAGCCACCTGCTCTGTTTGCTGCTATTGCTTGGTGGTTTGTCAGGCTGTGGTGTCTATTCATTCACCGGTGCCAACATTTCACCTGATGTAAAAACGGCATCCATTCAAACCTTCTACAACAACTCACCGCTCGGCCCATCCAACATGAGTGTGCTCTTTACTGAAAAGCTAAAGGACTACTTCACTAAGAACACAAGCCTCACCCTGGTACAGGATGAAGGAGACTTGCAGTTTGAGGGCACCATCGAAAACTACACCCTGACACCGGTAGCACCCCAGGCCAACAACACATCCGGACTGAGCTATTCCGCCCTGACCAGGATCACTATTTCAGTGAAGGTTTCCTATACCAATACCAAAGACGAAACCTTCAACTACCAAAGCAGAAACTTCTCCTTCTACCGGGATTTTGATCAAAATAGCACCAACCTTTCATCCGAAGAGCAGTCATTCGTCGAAGAGATATTTGATCAGATCGTTCTCGATATATTTAATAGTTCTGTGGCTAATTGGTAATTTTTCATAACTTTCAATTGCCATAAACCTATTTACTGTGAACAAAAAAGAGGTACTGCAAATTATTCGCAATCCTAAAGCCATCACTATCGGTCAATTGAAGGACATTGAGGAGATGGCTGCAGACTACCCCTATTTTCAGGGAGCCCACACCCTCGTTGCCATTGGCAACAAGAGTCAATCGTCCCCCGACGCTCAAAAAAGCGTTGTGAAAGCAGCGCTGTACGCCACCGACAGGATGTACCTGAAAGAGCTTCTGGCGGGGAACATCAGCCAACCAGATACTGCCATCATCGAATCACCGCCAGTAGAGCCTGCAAATGAGGAAAAGCCCCCTGCTGAGCAACCTGAGGTGGTTAAAGAGCCGGTAGCAGAAACACCGCAGGCTCCTCCAGTGACAGTTGTAACGCCAGCACAAAAAGAAGAGGCTGAGGTACCTCCTTTTGAGCCGGATCCTGCACCATCCGACACCGACTACAGTTCGCATGAGCACCTAAGCGACTCGGAGCACGACGATCTTCTGAAGCAAGTGTTTGCCAACCTGGAGGCATTGAAAAAGACCAAGTCTCACTACCTTGAAGTGGAACGAAAGCTTGAAGATGCGGAATTTGAAGAGGCCCAGGCCAAAGCTGTAAAAAAGGCCACCAGTAACCAGGAGAAACCTAAACCCAGTCAAAAAAAAACGGTTAAAACTTCCGCCAGGGACACTTCGGCTACCAAAAAAAAAATAGCTAAAACTACCCCTTCAGGGCAGGCAAAGCAAAAATCTGCCGGAGCTACTAAGGACAAAGCAGCAGGCTCCTCAGCGTCCAAACCGGCAACGGGCAATACTGTTGCTAACCCCATAAAAAAAAACGATCAAGCAAGCATCATTGACGCCTTTATAAAGACCAACCCTTCGATCAAACCACAGACGCAGGAAAGTCAAAAAGTAGCTACAAAAGACCTTTCGGAGCCTTCACAAAAGTTGAAAGACGAACTGGTAACGGAGAATCTGGCCCTCATTCTCACCAGGCAGGGGAAAAATGAAAGAGCCGTTGAGGTTTATGAGAAATTAATTTTGAAAATTCCTGAGAAAAAGGCGTACTTTGCGGCTCGTATTGCAGATTTACAAAAATAACCCTTCATGTTAGCAGTAATAATAGGTTTAACAATACTCGCAGCTTTATTGCTTGTATTAGTAGTATTGGCACAAAATTCTAAAGGTGGTGGCCTTTCCAGCCAGTTTGGTGGAGCAGGCGCCAGCCAGGTAATGGGTGTGAAAAAAACAGGCGACATTCTTGAAAAAGCAACATGGGGCTTGGCTATCGCCATCATGGTTTTAAGTCTGTCAACCAATTTCTTTCTTGACACAGCCGCCAGAGACTCTGGAATAAATAGCCCCAACATTAACAGAGCGCAGGAGAAAACAATCATACCTGGCATGCCAACGGATGGTGGCGCTGAAGAAGAGGCTCTTCCGTTGAACCTGGACACTGACACTACTCAGCAGTAAAAAATACCGAAAAGTATAGAAGCCCAGTCGACTTGCGTTGGCTGGGCTTTCTTTTTTTAAGAGATACTGATATTTCGCACAAGTAGTCTTTTGGCTATTGGAAGTAGTGTTTCCGGCAACGGAAAAAACCGCTTGCTGACGATGGCGTAAGTGGCAGGATTGGGCAAGTCGGCAAACTTCTTCACCAGCTTGAGCTTGATCTGTTCGAAGGTGTTTGATAGCGTTCTTTCTTCTCTCTTCAGAAAATGAGTATTGATTCCCCTGAACTTCTCATTCGACTGCTCAAAGAAAGTGAGCTGATACTGATATATATTCACGTCGCTGCTCACATCCTGGCTTAAAAACAAGTAGCCTTCGTTGGTGTAAATGGGTGTAACGCCGACTGGCACAAACTCCAGGTTATTTTCCACAAACTCATAAATTTCCTTCCCTACCTCCAGGGCATTCTGAAACTTCGGCATCGCAAACTCCACAATACTCTCTATTTCAAGCATCAGATCGTCGTCCTCTACCAGCTTTTTGTAGGTAAGCTTCAGCTTGCTAAAATCGGCTTTGGAGATGGACTTAGGGAAGTTTTCATACAGCAACGACTTGTTGCTCTTTATGGTCATCAGGTTTTGGTAGTGAAAAACCATGTCTGACATAAACGGATAGAGCTTTTTGTCGTCGAAATTTGCTTTAACGTTCTTAAGGTAGGCCAAAAGCACATACTTCTTGTACTCAAAATCAATCAATCCATCGGTTAACCAATCCACTTTCAATTGTTCCATATTCGTTGATTTTTTTATCACACATCAAAATATAAAAAGCTTGAAGCAACGAGTCAAGTGGTTGCAGAAATGAAGTCAACTTTTCCGCCTCCTGGCTGACATTGCCTGTCGAGATTATGCCACGCAATGAAAATTTGTCAGGCATACTGTCATCTTTGCAAGCCAACACTGACAGTTGAGAGCCAAAATGGTTCAAATTGGCATGACTTGGCAGGCAAATCGTGAGTGGCACAAGATGTGCAAGCGGTGGTACATAGAATTTAAATAACCACTAAAATTCAAAACCAATATGTCAAAAGTAAATTTCAAACCATTAGCAGACAGAGTGCTGGTGGAGCCAGCACCTGCAGAAGAAAAAACAGCTTCTGGTATCATCATTCCCGACACTGCTAAAGAAAAGCCACAAAAAGGTCAGATCGTGGCTATTGGCACTGGCAAGAAAGATGAGCCTATCAACGTAAAAGTTGGTGATCAGGTACTATATGGCAAATACTCTGGCACTGAGATCGCCATTGATGGCAAAGACTACCTTATCATGAGAGAGTCTGACATTTTTGGCGTAATCTAATTAGACAACAAAACATTATCTGTAAAGAGTAAAAACACAGAAAACTATGGCAAAGGAAATTTTCTTTAATACCGACGCAAGAAACAAACTGAAGAAGGGCGTTGACACACTTGCAAATGCAGTGAAGGTAACGCTTGGACCTAAAGGTCGGAACGTCATTCTTGACAAGAAATTTGGTGCTCCTACCGTAACAAAAGACGGTGTGTCAGTTGCCAAAGAAATCGAATTGAAAGACCCTATCGAAAACATGGGAGCTCAGCTGGTGAAGGAAGTTGCTTCCAAAACTGCTGACGCTGCTGGTGACGGTACTACTACTGCGACTGTTCTAACACAGGCGATATTCACAGTAGGTATCAAAAACGTAGCCGCTGGTGCTAACCCAATGGACCTTAAGCGTGGCATCGACAAAGCAGTTGCTTCTGTTGTTGAGCACCTTAGAGGCCAGTCAAAAACCATCAATAACTCTAGCGAAATCGCTCAGGTAGCTGGTATCTCTGCTAATGGTGATGCTGAAATCGGTAAAATGATTGCCGATGCAATGGACAAAGTGGGTAAAGACGGTGTGATCACCGTTGAAGAAGCTAAAGGAACGGAAACTGAGGTAAGAACTGTAGAAGGTATGCAGTTTGACCGTGGTTACCTTTCTCCATACTTCGTGACTAACACGGAGAAAATGGAGGCTGACCTTGAGAACCCTTACATCCTGATCTACGACAAGAAGATCAGCAGCATGAAGGAATTGCTTCCTGTACTTGAAGCAACTGCTCAAACAGGCAAGCCACTTGTTATCATCTCTGAAGATGTAGACGGCGAAGCGCTTGCTACGCTTGTGGTAAACAAAATCCGTGGCGCACTAAAAGTAGCTGCTGTGAAGGCTCCTGGCTTCGGCGACCGCAGAAAAGCAATGTTGGAAGACATCGCTATCCTGACAGGTGGTACTGTAATCTCAGAAGAAAGAGGTTACAAGCTGGAAAACGCTACACTTGACTCACTTGGAAGAGCGGAGAAAATCAACATCGACAAAGACAATACTACTATTGTTAATGGTGCTGGTACTGCTGCTGACATCAAAGGTCGTGTGAACCAAATCAAAGCGCAGATCGAAGCAACAACTTCTGACTACGATCGTGAGAAACTTCAGGAAAGACTTGCTAAGCTTTCTGGTGGCGTAGCTATACTTTACATCGGTGCTGCCACTGAAGTGGAAATGAAAGAGAAGAAAGACAGAGTAGATGATGCCCTTCACGCTACAAGAGCCGCCGTTCAGGAAGGCGTAGTAGCTGGTGGTGGTGTTGCACTTATCCGTGCCATCGAATCTCTTGACAAACTGAAAACTGACAACGAAGACCAGGCGATTGGTGTGAACATCATCCGTGTAGCTTTGGAGTCTCCTTTGAGAACCATCGTTGAAAACGCTGGCGGTGAAGGTTCAGTGATCGTTCAGAAAATCAGAGAAGGCAAAAATGACTTCGGTTACAATGCTGCCACTGACACTTTCGAAAACATGTTCAAGGCTGGTGTGATTGACCCTACTAAGGTAACTCGCCTTGCGCTTGAAAATGCTGCCTCTATCGCTGCACTTCTGCTTACTACCGAAGCTGTAGTAGCTGAGAACCCAGAAGATGAGAAGTCTATGCCTCCAATGCCAGGTGGCGGAGGAATGGGCGGAATGATGTAATCATTCATCAACATTCATATATTTGCAAAGGCGCTGAAATTCAGCGCCTTTCTTTTTTTCCGCTGACCAAAACGTCAACGACATAGGTTTTCACAACTTATCTGGTATAATTTGTGTCATTTTTCAACGTTACCTAACGTCAACCTACTTTTTTACCATGAGATACCTGCTACTTTTTAACCTTTTATGTGTTACAACTATCACCCTTGCTCAATCGAACACCATTTCAGGTTACGTACGGGATCGTGAAACAGGTGAAAGCCTTATCGGTGCCAATGTGTTTGATAAAAGCACTTTGAAAGGCACCACTACGAATCATTTTGGTTATTACACGCTGCCCCTATCCTACTCAGAGGTTCACCTGGTTTTTTCATATGTCGGCTATTTACCCATAGATACACTCATCAATCTTAATGGCAATGTGGAGCTTTCCATCCGGCTGATACCACAAAGCATGCTCGATGAGATAGTGGTGACGGCCGAAGAAGACCTCGTCGATATGCCACAAATGAGTAGAATCGGCATTCCCGTAGACCAGATCAAATCGCTCCCTGCCCTGGCTGGCGAGGTCGACATTTTCAAAGCTTTGCAGCTTATGCCAGGCATTCAATCAGGTTCAGAAGGTAGCAGTGGTTTGTATGTGCGTGGTGGCGGGCCTGATCAAAACCTCATCCTTCTTGATGGCGTGCCGGTTTACAATGCCTCTCACCTGTTCGGCTTCTTCTCTGTTTTTAATGCGGACGCTATCAATAATGTGGAGGTTATCAAGGGCGGCTTCCCTGCCCGCTATGGAGGCAGGTTGTCTTCAGTAATTGACATCTCCATGAAAGAGGGCAACAACCAAAAATTGAAAGGCACCGGTTCTATCGGCCTTATTTCGTCAAAGCTTACACTGGAAGGCCCGCTGAAAAAGGAAAAATCGTCGTTTATCGTTTCGGCCCGCCGAACTTATATCGACATTCTGGCGAGGCCCCTGATCAAGGCGACTACGGACGGGGGAGAAACGGCTGGTTATTTTTTTTATGATCTCAACGCCAAGGTCAATTACACCTTCTCCGACCGGGACAGGATTTACCTCAGCACCTACACAGGCGACGACAAGGCCTATGCCAGAAGCAAAGATTTTTATATATCAGATAATACCAGATACGACTACAAAGATGAGTTTGGCCTCAAATGGGGCAATATCACTTCCGCCTTCAGGTGGAACCACGTTTTCACTCCCAAGATCTTCAGCAACGTAACAGCTACCTATAGCAAGTATCAGTTCGACATTTTTCAGGAATATTACAACAAAACAACCACCCCTACCGAAACAACCGAGGACAGCGGTGCCACCCGGTGTTTCTCAGGTATTCACGACCTGGCACTTAAAACAGACTTTGAGTTTACCCCCCATATCGACCATCAGCTAAGAGCAGGGGCCAGCGCCATCCATCACACCTTCAATCCCGGTATTCTGGCCTACACTGCCTCGAACGATGCGGACACCACCCTTGGCTCCAGCAAAACCAGAGGACTGGAACTTGCCACCTATTTTGAAGATGACTGGACTATTTCGAAAGCGATCAGAGTCAATGCTGGAGTTCACTTTTCAGCCTTCAATGTCAATAATATTTGGTACCAAAAAGTGCAACCCAGGATCAACGCCCGTTACCTGTTCGACAGCGGGCTGGCCATCAAAGCTTCTTATGCCACCATGGCGCAGTTCATTCACTTGCTCACCAACAGCAGCATAGGCCTCCCTACCGACTTATGGGTACCTGCCACCAAAAACATCAAGCCTCAATACTCTTCTCAGGTGGCCATTGGTGTAGCCAAGAACATCACCAAAACCTACGAAGTGAGCATTGAGGCTTATTACAAGGACATGACCAACCTGATCGAGTACAGCGAAGGCGCCAGCTACCTCGACCCTCAGAAAGACTGGCAAGACAAAGTATCAACAGGCAACGGAGTGAGTTATGGCACAGAGCTGCTCATCCAGAAAAAGACAGGGAGGTTCTCCGGGTGGATAGGTTACACGCTTTCAAGAACTGAGAGAACCTTCCCCGATTTGAATTTCGGTAAAACCTATCCTTATAAATACGACAGACGCCATGATGTGAGCCTTGTGGGCATCTATAAACTTCGGGACGATTTTGAGCTGAGCGCAACCTGGGTGTACGGCACGGGCAATGCAGTGAGCTTGCCCGAAGAAAGGTACGCCGGTCAGGGTCAATTCAACGGCGGGCCAGGTCGTCCAACCTATTATTTTTATGATGAGCTCCTTTATTACCCATCACGGAATAATTATCGAATGCGGGCTTACCACCGCCTCGATGTGAGTGTGAGCAAGACAAAGAAAAAGAAGTGGGGGCAGCAAACCTGGTCCTTTGGCGCATACAATGCATATAGTCGGTCGAACCCGTTCTTTATGGACATTGGGTACGATAGAAGTGGCAACAAAAAATTTAAGCAGTACAGCTTATTCCCAATTATCCCGTCTGTTCGTTACAACTTTGAATTCTAAACTATGAGATATTTAATCGTCCTACTTGCGGTTTGTGCAATATCGTGTGAAGTTGTGGTTGATGTAGACATTCCTCTTAAGCCACCTTCTATCACAGTTCATAGCACGATCAACCCCGACAGCACATTTCACGTGCAACTTACTGCCAGTCAAAACATCCTGAGCAACAATCAGTTTTCGATAATACCGGAAGCAACAGTCAATATCTATGACGGTGAGGTCCTTGTGGAAACCCTCGTGCAGAATAGCGAAGATGGCTACCAGGGCACATTGAAGCCTGTAAAAGGGCACACATACACTATTGAAGCATCGAAAACCAACTACAAGACTGTAACTGCCACAGACGTCGTTCCCAGCCAAAATGTGAAGCTCAACAAAGTAATATTCGCCAAAAACGCTAATGACGAGTATAACCAGCAGCAATACAGCATGACGATTGAATTCGACGACCCAAAAGGCGAGAATTACTATGAAATCGGCTTGTATGGGCCAGAATTGTATTATGAGCGAGACGAAGATACCGGAGAGTATGTTGTCGTTGATACTGTAATGGTTCAATACCCTATTGATAGCGAAGACGGAATCTTTACGGTTGAGCAATATTACTCGGATCGATTCTGGACTTTTTCCGACGATGTTGTAGACGGCAAAACAGTTAAAATCAATTTCAACACCTATATCTACCCGTTTTGGAATGAGGCAGTTGATGAAGTCGAAGTTTTGGTTGCCCTGCGGGAGATATCCTACTCTATGTTTAAGTACAAGCAAACCGCCAACCTTCAGCGATCATTGGACGGAGACCCATTTGCCGAACCAGTGCCTGTCTACAATAATGTCAAGAATGGCTACGGCATCTTTGGTGCCTATCAACAGACCACAAGCACCGTTACAGTTCGCAAAGCAGAATAGTCTGGCTCGAAACGGCACTTATTCAGTATCCACCCAGGGGAAAATCCCTGCTTGCTGCAATACCTGATTTAGAGGTGGTCTTATTTGCTCGCCTTCGCTATTCTGGCTACCTTTCTACCTGAATTCTTCTTATGAAAGCCAAGCTGATCACCCTCATCGCAATAGCATTTACCTGCTTTCAGGCAGAGGCTGCCAACGACCCCAAAAAAGACACCACCAAAGTGCTAACTGAAATAGAAATTCAGATGCTGAAAGCAGATTCGCTGAAGCAGATGAATCAGTTTGAACTGGCGCTGGAATATTGGGAGTTTGTGTTGACAGATTTTAGCAGCAGCCACACGAACCGGCTAAGAGCACTTAATGAAAGTGCAGACTTGTATAGGGAACTCGATTTAAAGACTAAAAGCAGAGACAGGTTAAGAGAAGCCAGGGCGCAACTTCCCTCCAATACGGAATATAAAAACCTTAGAAGCGAAAATTTACTCTTTTGGGGAAGGTATTACAGCGACTCCAACCAAAAAGACTCTGCGCTACACAGCTTTAGAAATGCGGCATTTTTGGCAGAAGAGATAAACGACAACAAGCTCAAATTCCTCAGCTGGGTTGAGCTTGGCAATTTTTACAGAAACACAGTCAACAACGATTTAGCAGCTGTCTACTACTACAACAAAGCCGTCTCCCTATCGGAAGAAGGTAAAGTTAACATGCCTATCATCGAGGCTCGTACGAGCTTTGCCATGGCGCAAACAGCGAATGAATTGAATGAAAAAGAAAAAGCTATTGACTACAGTCAGGAGGCACTTCACATCATGGACTCTCTGGAAGAGTCGGTTCACTATGATTTTATTGCCAACCTGAACTTCCTGATGGCAACGCTCTATATTGAATTGAACGAGCCGGAAGATGCCATCAAACATCTAACCAGGGCCATTTACCTCCGCAACACCTACAATCCCAAAGACCAGACCTTCAACAAGACTTACTACTACCCTGCGTTGTCGATGGCTTATGAAGCTACACACTCATTCGACTCGGCAATTTTGGTAGAAGAGCGCCTAAGCTCGCTAACGTCATCAGACGACATCAACGCCAATCCGGACACCCAATACAGGCTCGCCACTCTCTACCTCAAACAAGGCAATCTGGTACAGGCCAACAAGCTTAGTTCGGCCTACCTCAAATACCAAAAAGCAAATTCGGCTCCTGCAAGCCCTGAAATTTTCAAGGCCCTTATAGCGAGGGCCGACTACTTTTTCGCAGCAAACTTGCCAGACTCAGCTTTCCGATTCTACACTCAAAGTTTGAAAACAATTGATACGGGCCTGACCATTGACAACCTGCTTAACAAAGTGAGGGAAAAGCAAATCGTTGCCCATTTACTGCCACGAGCAATGGCTGCTATGGAAAAAATTGCCATTGCCATCGTTAGTGCGGGGGATGTTTCAACAGAAAGACTAGCAACTGGTTTGAGCATGCTGGAAGCTACATTGGAATACACCAGATATAACACTTCCTATGGTCTTCCGGAGGAACAGGTAATACCAGACAGAATAACCAATTTTCATCTACTTACCGAATATGCGCTTGGCGCCTCGCATCACCTCTATCAGCAAACGAGCGACAAAGCTTATTGGGTAAAAGCGCTACAGCTTATAGAAAATGACAAGCTGATGCGCATTAGAAAAGAAGCTGCAGAGGCCATGTTTCTTAACAAAGTAGGGCTTCCCGATTCATTGGAGTCAACTTTCGACGTTTTGAACAAAGAAATATTGCACCGTATCGATGAGCTGGAGCTGGCCATCAACGACGATGAAAGGTTAGCCAGAGAGAACCTGTTGATTGAGAGCTTTGACAAAATGGTGACCTGGAGAGTGAAGGCGCAGAATTATATGAAAACCAGCAGCACAGAGTATTCGCTCTTTGACGACGTCACCTTCATGGATTTCCATAATCATTCCAATATTCACCTGATCGAATATTTCTATGGAAATCGTCATGTATATGGTCTCAGCGTGAGTGACTCATCGAGGATGTTCATCGAAAACGAAGTAAACGCTGAGTTTGAAGGTAAAATACACCGGTTCTTATCTCATTTCTGGGCAACACCGGCTGAATTTTCCCAGGATGAAATGATTGATTTCATAGAAAGCTCAAGCATTCTTTACAACGATGTTCTGGAGCCGCTACTGCCGAACCTACCAAGTGAAAAAACCATCGTTATAGCACCCGACGGGCTTATCAAATTGATTCCGTTTGAGACACTTATAACAGAAGTACCGTCCAATCCTACCGGCTACAATAGCTTGCCTTATCTCATCAAATCTGCCACCATCTCCTACATCACCTCCGCTGAGATGCTTCTTGATCACCCTCCTGTATTGCCAAAGCACAATTCACAGTTGACTTCTTTTGCATTAAAAAGCCGGTTTAGCAGCAGTGATACCGCTTCTGCCTATATCATGCAGGAGATCAAGAACTCAAGGCTGTATTTTGAAGGCTTGACCTTCAGAGGAGAGCAGGCAACAAAAGATGCCTTTATCAGAATGGCACCCCGGTTCGAAATTCTCTACCTTTTGATTCATGGTGATGCCATCGACTACCCAAAGCTGATATTCAACCCGGGCAAAACTACCAACATCGAGCGAAATTTGTATAGCCATGAGATCTACAATCTTGATCTGCCAGGCAATGTCATCGTACTAACTTCCACTGAAACAGGCATGGGGTTGATCCCACACGGTGAGGCTGTGATCAGCATGGTGAGGGCCTTTCTTTCTGCTGGCAGTGGAGCAGTGGTTCTGGGGCTCTGGGAAGCGCATGACGAGCATAGTAAAAATATCGTAGGCAGCTTTTTCAGAAAGCTGTCTTTGGGAAACAATACGCTTAAAGCGCTTCGTGATGCTAAACTCGAATACCTGTCTACCTCAGATAAGCTTTCTGCCCATCCCCACAACTGGGCTGAGCTCATTTCGTACGGAGAGCCAGTGCAGGTAACTACCGAAAAGGACAATGCTTACCTTATATGGGTACTTCTTTTTTTCTTGATCATTCCTCTTCTCGTGGTTATTTCTTCAGAGAGGGAAAAATACATTGATAAACTAGAAGCTGAAGACAATGCTAAGCGACAAGTTAATCATTAGTGAACTTCCTTCATCCATTTCTTCAGCCACGGACTCAGCACTACCACCAGCAGGGCGAAGCCAAATGACACATAGGCGATCTTTTCGAAGCCGTTGAGGTACACATCAAGCGTGTCCCAGCCTCCGACCTGGTCGGCCGCCTGGTTCGATTCGATGGCAAGGTACTCTCCCACCATTCCGCCGATCTGGAAGGCAAAAGCGGATGACATAAACCAAACACCCATCATAAACGACTTGATCTTTAGAGGTGAGAGGCTCGTAATTTTTGAAAGCCCCACGGGCGACATAAAGAGTTCGCCAGTGGAAATGAACAGGTACATGACAACAAGGAAGATAAAGGGAACGAAGCCATTATCATCCGCAAAGCTCTTGCTCAAGCTGATAATGAAAAAACCGACACCCAACTGGGCAAGCCCCATGGCAAATTTATAGGGTGTTCTTGGATTCTTTCCTTTTTTCGAAAGCCACATCCATACAACCGGCATCACCATAGAAAACACTACGATAAAGAAAGGGTTCAGGGAGTTGGTGCCGGCTGCATCCATCCCCACCAGGTTCACATTTCTGGCAGCAAACAACGTAATAATACTACCCGACAATTCGTGAAAACCCCAAAAGAAAGACATAAACATCGTAAGAAAAACGGCCACGACCAGCTTCTGCCATTCCTCCCTGGGGAGCTTAACGCTTACCCAAACCAGGTACCCGATGATCACTATCAATAAAACATAAAAGAAGAGCCTTACTATTGAACCTTCAAAGATGCTCCCGATTGTATAAACAGTGTAATCGGAGATCATGAGTGTGATCACGGGAACAGCCGCAAATGACAAGAGCGGCACCCAAACACCAACTTTCAACCCCGCCCACTTTTTTTCCAACTTTTCTGGCTGCAAGGGATAGCCTTTATCTCCAAACACACCACTTCGGGAGCCATAAACAAACGTAACAAGGCCTAGCACCATTCCCACGCCTGCCGCACCAAAACCATAGTGCCAGCCATAAGAACTCGCAAGCCACGCACAAAGCAGGGGCGCTGTGAAGGCTCCGATATTAATCCCCATGTAGAAGATGGTAAAACCGCCGTCCTGTCTGGGGTCATTCTTTTCGTAAAGTGTGCCCACAAAAGTGGAGATATTTGACTTGAAATATCCCGTGCCGATGATGATCAGAGCGAGACCAGCAAAGAAAGTTGCCTGGTTGTCGATAGCCAAAACGAAATGACCGATTGACATCATCACACCGCCAAGAATGATCGACTTTCGGTTACCTAAAAGAGCGTCCGACACCCTACCGCCAAGCACAGTACTTGCATAAACCAGGCTTCCGTAGGATGCATAAATAATAATCGAACGGGTGTCTCTATCTGCAAACGCCTCGAATAGTTTATTAACCATGTAAAGCGTCAGCAACGCCCGCATACCATAGAAGCTGAAACGCTCCCATAGCTCGGCAAAAAACAGATAGAACAAGCCTTTGGGGTGGCCAAACATTTGTGGTGTGGCGGTACTCGCAGAATCATTATTTGACATATGCTTCTTCTTTTTCTCGAGGTAAAAAACCTAAATTGCAATCGTTTTCGGTGGGTAAAATTAACGCAAGTAATGAAAATATTGCCGACATACAAAACCTGCAAATAATCTGCTGCAGAGATGACAATCGTCAACACTTTTGACTGAATAGCTAGTTACATTGAATACAACATATAACCCAAAAATTCCTTATGCAAGATGTAATCTCAAAAGCCCCTGAAGTTTTTACATGGGAGCCACATTCCGGGTCTCCGATGGAAACACTCCAACGAAAGGCGAAAGAAGTAAAATGGAACCTCGGCCCGGCGGAGCTGATTGAAGAAGCACTATCGAATCAGGAAGGCCACCTCACAAGCACCGGGGCGTTTATGTGTGACACAGGCCAATTCACGGGAAGGTCGCCGAAGGATAGGTTTATTGTGAAAGACGAAAAAACGGAGAACACCGTCTGGTGGGGAGACATTAACATCCCTATCTCAGAAGCCTATTTCGAGAAGCTATTTTTTAAGATGGTCGCCTTTCTTGAGGGAAAGAAAGTTTACATAAGAGACGCCTATGCGGGGGCCGATAAAAACTACCAACTGAACCTGCGAGTTATCAATACGCTGGCCTGGCAGAACCTGTTCTGCCACAACATGTTCCTTCGGCCAACAAAGGATGAGCTCAAAGACTTTGCTCCCAATTTTACTATCATTTGTATCCCGGAATTCAAAGCTGACCCCAAGACTGATGGTGTCAGGCAG
The DNA here is from genome assembly GCF_963974565.1 of uncultured Imperialibacter sp. Classification (NCBI taxonomy): domain Bacteria; kingdom Pseudomonadati; phylum Bacteroidota; class Cytophagia; order Cytophagales; family Flammeovirgaceae; genus Imperialibacter; species uncultured Imperialibacter sp. Next base: position 85,859 of record NZ_CAXBCJ010000018.1, read on the forward strand.
GAAAACTTCGCCATCCTCAATATGAGCAAAAAAGTGATCCTTATAGGAGGTACAGGCTACGCAGGGGAAATGAAAAAAGGGGTTTTCTCAGTTTTGAATTACCTGCTTCCACACGACCACCAAGTGCTGTCGATGCACTGTAGTGCCAACATAGGTAAGGAAGGTGACACAGCCATTTTCTTCGGCTTGTCCGGAACAGGCAAAACCACGCTGTCAGCTGATCCGGAAAGGATGCTGATTGGTGATGACGAACACGGCTGGACAGGCAAGACGGTCTTTAATTTTGAAGGCGGATGCTATGCAAAAGTCATTAATTTAACCAGAGACGAAGAGCCGGAGATATGGGATGCGATCTCCTTTGGTGCCATTGTGGAGAATACCAGGTTTTTTCCCGGAACGCACGAAGTTGACTACACAGACAAAACAGTCACACAAAACACCCGGACAGCCTATCCTATTAGTCACATAAAAAGTGCTGTCTCGCCTTCTATTGGAGGCATTCCTAAAAACATATTTTTCTTAACAGCGGATGCTTTCGGTGTGTTGCCTCCTATTTCGAAGCTAACAAAGGGTCAGGCCATGTATCATTTCATCTCAGGCTATACGGCAAAAGTTGCCGGCACTGAGGCGGACGTCACCGAACCGCAAATGGTATTTTCGGCATGTTTTGGTGCCCCTTTCATGCCATTGCACCCAACAACCTACGCAGAAATGCTCGGAGAGAAAATGGATAAGCACCAGGTCAATATTTGGCTGGTAAACACAGGATGGACAGGTGGCCCCTACGGCGTTGGCGAACGCATGAAGCTAAAGTACACGAGGGCAATGATCTCGGCGGCACTTGAAGGTAATCTCGAACACGTGGCTTACAAGCCACACAGTATTTTTGGCACCCTCATTCCTTTGGAATGCGCTGGTGTGCCCTATCACGTGCTTAGCCCAAGGCAAACATGGAACAACGACGAAGCTTATTACAAAAAAGCCAATGAACTGGCCCGGGCATTTGTTAAAAATTTTGAAAAATATGAACGCTTTGCCAACAAGGAAATCCTTGAAGGTGCTCCCAAACCTAACGATGGTTAAAGTTAAAAAATGTAATTTAAGGCCCTTTTGAAATCAAAAGGGCTTTTTTATGCAACTCAACGAAACTCTCTCAAAACATCAGTCCAGCTTTCATGAAGTAATGAAAGGCCTGCACGACACCTCCAACCTGAAAAAGGTGGACATGTCGAAGTACAACGAGGAACTGATGGCTGTCAATGTTAATGACACTGCCGCCTTCACGGCGTGGATGGAACTGCAGTTGGAAGGAAAAATCGGTTGGGGTGGATATATGGAGCACCGGGAAATCTACAGGAGAAGTAAACATTTCGACGGGCAAGGTGAGCCCAGAAGTCTTCATTTGGGCATTGACCTTTGGGCACCGGCTGGCACTGCTCTTTATTGCCCGCTGCATGGTGTTGTGGAGAGCTTTGCTGACAATGCTGGCTTCGCCAATTACGGGCCTACCATCATTGTGAAGCACCTTCTGGATGGCCATACATTCTTTACACTCTATGGCCATTTGAGCCGGTCTTCGTTGGTCGGCTTGTCAATCGGGGATCAAATCCAGCGGGGATCGGCGTTCGCCACGCTTGGCGACAACGAGGAAAATGGCAACTGGCCACCGCACCTCCACTTTCAACTGATCACTGACTTGATGGGGAAGGTTGGAGACTTTCCAGGGGTTGCCGCTGTATCGGACAGAGCTCTCTTTGAGAAAATTTGTCCCGACCCGAACCTCGTGTTAAACTGCCAATGAAAGCAAGGCGGGCTTGCCTTCCAACACCTCTCTTAGCAGAAGATAATTTGTTTCATATTCTGGCATCACATGGTAGCCATCGCCGCAGATACACTCATCCAGGCGAGACAGAACCGCTGGCGGTATGTTAAGAAGAAAACTTCTTAGTTCACCCAGGTTTTGGTAAGACAGCACATATTTGCAAACCCGGGCATTGACGTGAAAGAGGCCCTTTTCAATAATTCTAAGAATATCATTCACTGAAGTAATTGCGGTGTTGTTAATATCAAACTCCACCGATGGCAGGAAGTCGCCTTGCAGGAAACCCACATATGCAAAAACTACTTCGTCTACCACTCCGGATATTGTATCTGTCAACTTTCTTTCATGGGCGCCTGTTACCCGAAGGTCGTCCACCAAAATCAACTTTTTATGTCTGAATAGGCGATCATCTATGGTAAGAATATTTCTATCCATGAGTGAAAACCTGTCAGCCGTCGGCATCGACCCATAGTCATTAGCAAACACAGTTTCTCTTCGCACCTTGGCTTTTTGAAGCAAAGGAAAATAGCCTTGAAGCGACTCATAAACCAACTGAGCAATTGCTTCTGCCGCCGTTGGCGCAACTTTGTAAGCCGAGGCACACACAATCACCTGCTCATTTTGCCAATGCCCATAATCACGCAGAAGCCTTTCAGCGATTTGGTCAGCATAAATCCGGGCACTCACATGGCAGCCATATTTAAATTGGCTATACCTGCAGGCATCGAACAAACATCCATCCTGGTCAAAATAACCGAGAGATGTTGGTGAAAGCTGATAAAGCGAAAAACTGTTCACGGTCATTTCGACGAACGGTGATTGTTGAATTTTCCGTGAAGTACAGGAAAATTTCGATCAGCCGACAGCCCTTAATATGAAATAAGTTTTACGAATTAATAAACCACCAGGGCGCCTGCTATAGTGCCGGTCATCATGCAAGCCAGTGTGGCCGCAAGAAGTGCTCTCATCCCTAATTTTGATAGATTCCCTTGCTGGTTGGGTGCCATGCCGCCAATGCCCCCCACCTGGATAGCAATACTTGAAAAGTTAGAAAAGCCGCAGAGCGCATAGGTGGAAATGACAATTGCTTTTGAGGAAAGCAAACCGGCAGTTTTCATTTCCGATAAACCAAGGTAGGCTACGAATTCGTTGATGACTGTTTTTTGCCCAAGTAAACTCCCTACTGCCAGCGTCTCGCTCCAGTCTACTCCCATTACAAAGGCAAAAATCCTAAAGACCTGCCCAAGGATATATTCCAGCGAAAACCCGGTAAAGCGACCGTCGGTGCTGGAAGAAATCACGGCATTCAGCCCGGTAATATCACCCACCACATTAGATAGAAAATAATTGATGGCTGCTATCACAGCAATGAATGCCAGCAGCATTCCGCCAACATTCAAAGCGAGCTTTAGCCCTTCTGAAGCTCCATTCGACAGTGCATCAATCAGGTTGACTCCCAGAGACTCCTGGTTCACCTTCAGCTTTCTGTCAATTTTCTCTGGTTCAACCTCGGGAATTATGATTTTAGAAATAACAATGGCGGCTGGGGCGTTCATAATAGAAGCGCTAAGCAAATACGCCGCAAATTTGGTTTGCATCACCGGGTCATTCCCGCCTAGAAAGGCTACGTAACCTGCCAGCACTCCTCCTGCTATGGTGGCCATGCCTCCCGTCATCAGGCACATCAGCTCCGACTTTGTCATTTTTGGCACAAATGGACGCACTAGCAGCGGGGCTTCGGTTTGCCCGAGGAAAATGTTGCCAGCCGCTGAAAGTGCCTCAGAACCAGACAGTCTCATCGTTCGTGACATGATCCAGGCGATCCCAAATACAATCTTTTGCAAGATACCAAGGTAATAAAGACCAGCTGAAACAGTGGAAAAGAAGATAATGGTGGGCAGCACTTTAAAGGCAAATATGACACCGAAGGTGTCGCCAGCCAGGTCGCCAAAAAGAAAGCGAGCGCCGTCGTCGGAGAAGCTTAAGAAGGTAACGAAAGCACCACTAACGCCATTGAACAAGTGAGCTACCCAGGCCACTTTGGTGATCAGTAAGCCAAACACAATCTGGAGGGAGATGCCAATCCCCACAAGTTTCCAGTCGATGGCTTTTCGATTATTAGAAAAAAGGAAAGCAAATGCGGCAATTAGTAGAATTCCAATCAGGCCTCTCAGATAATCCATTCAGTAGTTGTTATGGCAAACCTGCCAAAAATAAAAAAGTCACCCATTTATTGGGTGACCGCTATGCCAATATTTTGAATAATAATCAATTTCTCTTGTTCATCTCATCCCTGATCTTCGCAGCCTTTTCATAGTCTTCCTTACCAAGCATTTCTGTCAGTAATTCCTGAAGCTTGTCCATGGAGAAGTCTTTCAGTTTATCCATGAACCCCTTAGGGTTAGCCTTGGAAGCCGATGCCTTAGCCTTGGGTGCCTCATCACTTTCGTCCTCATCTTCTTCGCCCAGCACTATACCAGCCTCTGCCAGTATCGCTTCATAAGTGAAAATCTCCACGCCAAAACGCAGGCCAATAGCAATCGCATCCGACGGCCTGGCATCGATTTCCACTTCTCTGAAGCCATCGGAGCAAACTATTTTCCCGAAGAAAACGCCTTCCTTGAGGTCAGAAATGATTATTTCTTTGATGGTGAAATTGAAATTGTGCGCAAAAGACTTGAACAAGTCATGCGTCATTGGCCTATTGGGTACTATTTTCTCTATTTCTATGGCAATTGCCTGAGCTTCAAACATGCCAATGATAATGGGCAGCCTTCTGTTTCCACCAACCTCACCTAAAACAAGCGCAAAAGAGCCAGATTGTGACTGGCTTGAAGAAAGACCTAAAATTTCCAGCTTTAATTTATCCACAAAAAATCAGTTGTTTAACGCTTTAATAGCTTCAGTTAGTTTTGGAACTACCTCAAATGCATCGGCAGCTACACCGTAATCAGCTGCTTTGAAAAAGGGAGCCTCTGGATCTTTATTGATCACCACAATATACTTTGACGAATTAACTCCTGCAAGATGTTGAATAGCGCCTGAAATGCCTATAGCAATATACAAAGATGGGCTTACTTTCACACCCGTTTGTCCTACGTGCTCATGATGAGGCCTCCAGTCCATGTCCGACACCGGTTTGCTACATCCTGTAGCTGCACCCAGGGCATCGGCCAGCTCTTCGACCATTCCCCAGTTTTCAGGGCCTTTCAAGCCCCGTCCGCCTGACACTACAATGTCAGCCTCTGGCAAAAGTACCTTGCCTTTGGCCTTTTCCTGTGAAGTAATTTTCGCTTTGAAGTCAGCATCACTAAGAGAAGGAGTGAATTTTTCTACTGCGGCCGCACCACCGTCGGTTTTTAACGGGACAGCATTCTTCTTGATAGCAATGATTTTTTTACCGCTCTTTAGCTCAACGTTAGCAAAGGCTTTGCCTGTATAGATGCTTCTTTTCACCTTATTGCCCTGAGGGAGTGCTACCACATTGGAAACCAGGCCAGCTCCCATCTTCACCGACAGCCTGGCGGCTACTGCATCACCCAGCGACGATTTAGCTAATACAACAGTATCGGCACCAGCTTTGCCTGCAGCCTCAGCCAGCACACTTGCGTAGGCTTGAATCACGCCTTCGTTCAATTTGGCATCGTCGGCATGAAGCACTTTGGTGCCGCCGCTTGTTCCGATTTTCTCGAGCTCGCCCCCTTCCACCTGGCCCAAAACCACAGCGACGACGTCTCCACCCATAGCGGCAGCATAGCTCACAGCCTCAAGCGAGGATTTCTTTATCTTTTTATCGGCAGTTTCTGCAAAAACTAATATTGCCATATCTAATTTCTTTTCGGGTTAATAAACAATTAAATCACTTTTGCTTCTTCTTTCAAAAGCCTGACAAGCTCCCCTATGTTGTCCTTGTCGATCATCTTCACCTGTCCTTTTGCTGGTGGCAGCTCGTAGTTTTCGGTTACTGTGAGGCCCTCAACGGCTGATGGCTCAACTACTTTGAGTGGTTTGGTGCGGGCCGACATGATTCCTCTCATGTTCGGGATCTTCCACTCAGCAATAGGCTCCTGACATCCGGCTACTAAAGGCAGCTCAGCCTCAAGCAACTCCTTTCCGCCTTCAATTTCACGGGTCATTTTCACCTTGCTCCCCTCCACATCCAGCTTCATTACCGGTGATATCGAGGGAATGCCCAGCAGCTCGCCCACCATCCCATGTACCATGCCGCCATTAAAATCAATAGACTCTCTTCCCATGAGAATCAGGTCAAAACTCTCAGCTTTAGCAACTTCAGCAATTTGGGCCGCAACAAAAAAAGAATCGGCCGGAGCCACGTTCACCCTGATGGCGTCGTCTGCACCAATTGCCAGTGCTTTGCGAAGCGTAGGTTCTGTCTCAACTGTGCCTACGTTCAAAACAGTGATAGTACCCCCTGTTTGCTCTTTCAGTTCAACCGCCCTTGCCAAAGCATAGTCATCGTAGGGGCCAATGATATACTGAACTCCGTTGCTGTCAAACTTGGTGTTGCCGTCTGTGAAAGCAATCTTTGAAGTGGTATCGGGTACGTGGGTAATGCAGACTAATATCTTCATATCTGATTTTATTATTCAGGCTTCGGCTAGTGCCTTGCCAGTGTTTTGAAATTCGCCAGCGATCTGCCATTTTCTGACATAAAATGAGAGGCTTGCCAATTCCTTAAATGAGTTGATGTTGCTTAATTGTATAAACACTAATTTCGTCGTGAAGTTAACCAATTGGGGTAAAAATAAAAACGAGCAAACATGGGTAACGAAAGGATAGAAAAACTGTTAATTTTCCTTAAAGAAACACCGCAAGACCCTTTTTTGTTATATGCCCTCGCCACAGAATATAGAACTGATTCTCCAGTGAAAGCCAAAGAATATTTTGATCAGCTTTTGGAGACTCACCCTGACTATTTAGCTACTTATTATCAGGCGGCCCACTTGTTTTGGGAAATGGGGCTCACAGAAAAGGCATCCCAAACTTTCGAAAGTGGCATCAATTTGGCCAAGACTCAAAAGGAAACCAAAGCACTGGCAGAGTTGCAAAATGCCTACATAAACTTTCAAATCGAAGAAGGCCTGTAAATCAGAACTTAACAACCAGCTTTCCAAATTGCTTCCTTTGCTTCATTTTGTCAAAGGCAGTCACTATATCGGAAAACGGGCGAACAGAATCTATCACAGGAAGCATTTGAGTTCTGTTCACATAATCCACCATTTGCTCGAACTCCTGATCATTGCCCATGGTGGAGCCTTGAATCGTTAGCTGGTTCCAGAAAATCCTGAACACATCAAGTGTCTTGGGGATTCCCGAGCTAGCGCCATAAATAACCACCCTGCCTCCGTGCTTTAGTATTCTCAGATATTGGTTGATCATTTGTCCACCAGTGCTATCCACAATCAGGTCAAATCCTCCGGACGATTTCAATGATGTTTGCGCCCATTTTTCGTTATTGTAATCAAAGCCCTCCACTGCACCCAAGGCTACTGCCTGCGTAATTTTGCTCTTGCTGCCGGAAGTAACGTACACATTGGCACCTGCCAATTTCGCAAACATCAGGGCATAAACAGCCACTCCACCGCCTGCGCCGGTCACCAGCACATTTTGGCCTCTCTTTAGCTTACCACGGGTAAAAAGCGCCCGATAGGCCGTTAGCCCACACAAAGGCAGCGCTGCGGCCTGCTCGGGGGTTAAATGCGTTGGTTTTTCAGTCAACCGATCAACGGGCACCACCACATATTCCGCCAGCGTGCCATTGTCCGGCATTCCAAGAATCCGATACTTAGCAGATTGCACCTCAGGATTGCTTCCCCAGTTGATATTGGGGTTAATAATCACCGACTTGCCTTTCCAGGTTTCGTCAGTATCAGAGCCTAGCTGCTCAACCACCCCGCAACCATCGGAGCCCAGCACCACGTCAAATTTGATATTGGGGTATTTTCCCTCCCGGCACCACTGATCCCTATGATTCAGGGCAGCTGCTTGCATTTTTATCAAGACCTCTCCTTTTCCGGGTGTTGGCTCAGGCATATCGACCAATTTAACATGGTCGGCTGTTTCGTTGACTAGTTTAAGTGCCTTCATACAGTCAATATCTAGAATGGGGGTGAATTATCCTCAAATGTATGATCATTTTCGGAATCTCCATCAGGAGAATTAGCCCTGCTTTGCAAAGTAATAGTGCTGGATGGGTCAGGTGGCAACGGACGGAAGTTACCAGAAGGCGGTAAACCAAATCCACTATTGTCTTCTAGGTCAGCAAATTTGGTAAACTTGCCGATGAATTTGAGTTGCACAGTATCCAGCGATCCATTTCTGTGCTTGGCTATGATTACCTCACCCACGTTTTGGGTAGGCATGCCATTTTCATCTTGCGTAATGCCATAATATTCGGGGCGATAGAGGAAAATTACCATATCCGCATCTTGTTCTATCGAACCAGATTCACGCAAGTCGGAAAGCATTGGGCGCTTGTCCCCTCCCCTGGTTTCCACGGCCCGGCTAAGCTGTGACAGTGCAATAACCGGCACATTCAATTCTTTGGCAATACCTTTCAACGCCCTGGAAATAGAAGCAATCTCCTGTTCACGGTTGCCAGAGCCCCCTTTAGAGGTGTCTCCTTTCATGAGCTGAAGATAATCGATGATAATCATTTGAATATCGTGCTTGGCTTTCAGTCTCCTTGCCTTGGCACGCAACTCCATGATACTCAATGCGGGAGTGTCATCTATGAAAATTGGAGCCTTGCCCAATCCATCCGTTTTGTGAATCAGCTGTGCCCATTCAAATTCTTCAAGAGAACCCTTTTTGATCTTTTCGCTGGGAAGCTCCGCTTCAGCAGAAATGAGACGATTGACCAGCTGAATCGACGACATTTCAAGAGAAAATATGGCCACTGGTTTTTGGAAGTCGACGGCTGCATTCCGCATGGCTGAGACTACAAATGCAGTTTTACCCATACCTGGCCTAGCTGCAAGAATAACGAGGTCGGAGGGTTGCCATCCAGACGTCATCCTGTCGAGGGCCGTGAAGCCACTTGGCACGCCTGTGAGTCCGTCCTTGTGGTGCTTCTTGGCTTCCAATTCCAAAATGGCCCTGTGCATCAGGTTGTCCATCCCTTCGAAGTTCTTTCGAATATGCGACTCCGATATCTCAAAAAGGTGCTGCTCTGTCTTATCCAGCAATTCAAATACGTCTACAGTTTCGTCATAAGCATCTCTCTGCACCTCTGACGAAATCTGTATCAGGTCACGCTTGATGCTTTGCTCAGTAATGATCCTGGCGTGCGTCTCAATATTGGCTGCGGAATTGACCTTGGTTGTGAGCTCGGTGACGTAATAAGCCCCACCAGCCATTTCAAGCTTCCCGTTTTTTCGGAGCTGGGACGTAACGGTGAGCAGGTCGACCGGCTGAGAGTCGTTGAAGAGCATCAGAATGGCTCTGTATATCTCCTGGTTCCCTTCTTTATAAAAGCTTTCCGGCTTAAGAATGTCTACTACATTGGTAAGGGCGTCTCTTTCAAGCATCAAAGCTCCCAAAACTGCCTCTTCCAAATCTATAGCCTGTGGTGGTAGTTTGCCGAGTTGCGCCGACAATTCATTGACTGAAACTCTTCTTTTTCCGGCCGGTTGCGACCGGGAAATTGGTAAACTATCCATCAACTATTTTGGTTTTTCTCAGGTGAAAATTAAGGTTGACAAACCTATAAATTAACCCGCTTTTATTGAACCTGAACGAGCTCAAGTTATCCCTATCTTAATAACAACTTATTAACACTCTCAAGGGTCATATCATTGTCTGTACATCCAATTTAATTAAGGAAGTCCTTTTTGGGCAAAGTAATATTTGCTGACAGCCCTAATTGTTCTATTTTTGGTTTTGTTAAAATTGATACATGAGCGCTGAACTTCACAGGATACATTTTATTTCAATCGGTGGTGCCGTCATGCACAACCTCGCTATAGAACTTAAAGATAGAGGACTCGCAGTAAGCGGTTCGGACGATGAAATTTACAACCCCTCAAGAGCTAATTTAGAAAAACATGGTTTGCTGCCAGCGACTTTTGGGTGGGATGCCAGCAGGATAACAAAAGAGCTGGATGCAGTGGTAGTGGGCATGCATGCCAAAAAAGACAACCCGGAGCTAGCCAGGGCTCAGGAGCTGGGAATAAAGATCTACTCCTACCCTGATTTCATACTGGAGCAAAGCCGGGCAAAACAACGAATAGTGGTAGCGGGCAGTCATGGAAAAACCACCGTTACAGCGATGATCATGCACGTGCTTCAGCATGCCAAAAAGCCTTTCGACTACGTGGTGGGTGCTCATGTGCCGGGTTTTGAACGCACCATCAGACTAAGTAACGCTCCCATCATCATTATAGAAGGCGACGAATACCTCGCCAGCCCTCTTGATCCAACTCCAAAGTTTTTAAGATACGACCATCACATTGGTATCATTACAGGTTTGGCATGGGATCACATGAACGTATTCCCCACTTTCGACGACTACGTTAAGCAGTTTGATAAATTCGCCGACGCCACCCCAAAAGCCGGCACACTTATATATAATGAAATGGATGACCTGGCCGTAGTCATTGCAGGCAAGGAACGAACCGATGTAAAGCGAGTAGCCTATGGCACGCATCCTCATTCTGTCGTCAATGGCAAAACAGTGGTTAACTACGGGGGCAAAGAGCTGGAACTCAAAATATTTGGTGACCACAACATGAGCAACATGCAGGCTGCTTTGTCTTTGGTCAAACTGCTCAGCATTCCGAAGGACACCTTTTATGAAGCGATGGTCACGTTCACTGGCGCCGAAAAAAGGCTTAATAAAGTCGCTGAGAGCAATTCTACGGTAGTTTTTTACGACTTCGCACATGCTCCGTCCAAAGTAGATGCTACCGTTAAAGCGGTAAAAAAGATATACCCCAACCGGAAACTGGTGGCCACCGTTGAGTTGCATACGTTCAGCAGTCTCAACAAGGGCTTTATCCCTACCTATAAAAACACGCTTAATGCAGCCGACAAAGCTGTGGTGTTCATCAATCCGCACGTCCTTGAAGCCCGGGGCATTTCCGAAATTGATGAGACTTTTTTGCGCAAATCGTTCAACAGAAATGACCTCACATTCGTAACTAACATCAATCAACTGAAGACACTTCTCGAAGAGTCGAAAGGTGCTAATACAAATTTTCTTTTTATGAGTTCAGGCAATTTTGAAGGAACCGATGTGAAAGCCTTCGCCAATGAACTTACTCAACCCTAGTAAATGACACTCAAACTTAAGAACCCCCTGGCGTTTTTTGACCTGGAAACAACCGGGATCAATATTTCAAACGACAGGATTGTAGAAATTTCCATTGTGAAACTACTTCCTTCCGGGGAAAGAGTTACGAAAACACAGAGGATCAATCCGCAGATGCCCATTCCGCTTGAAAGCAGCCTTATCCATGGCATTTATGATGACGACGTAAAAGACGCCCCCACATTTAAGGAAGTCGCCAAGTCGTACGCTGCCTTTCTTGAAGGATGCGACCTTGCCGGTTTTAACATTTTGCAGTTCGACGTACCGTTGCTTGTGGAAGAGTTCCTTAGAGTAGATGTCGACTTTGACCCAAGTAAAAAGAAGCTCGTCGATGCTCAGAAAATTTTTCACCTGATGGAAAAGAGGACATTGGCAGCAGCTTATAAGTTCTACTGCGGAAAGGAACTACTTGGCGCACACAGCGCTGAAGCCGACACCATGGCCACTCTGGAAGTACTTTTGGCACAGGTAGAAAGGTACGAGGGGCAGGAAGTAGTCAGCACTCGTGGAGAGCATCTGGGAAAAGTAGCCAACGACGTGGCAGCCCTGCACGAAATCACAGCGAGCAACATGGTCGACCTGGCAGGCAGAATTGTCAGGAACGATGCGGGCACTGAGGTGTTTAACTTTGGAAAGCACAAAGGCAAAGGCGTTGAAGACATTTTCAGTCAGGAGCCCTCCTACTACGACTGGATGATGAGAGGAGATTTCCCAATGGACACAAAGAAAAGACTTACCGAAATAAAACTTCGTGGATTCAACAAAAAGTAGCTTCGATTAGTTATTTCTTAACGAAGAGAGCAATAATTGCTATTTTGCTAATAATACAGTCAAAAATTGAGTTTTAGAAAGCTTTACTCTTTTGGCGTTGCCTTTCTTTGTATATTAGTGATCTACAAAATAAGCAGCCTCTAAGTATGCCAAAAACCATCATTGTTTCTAACCGCCTTCCGGTCAAAATCAAAGTTGAAAAGAACGAATTTAAAACAAGACCAAGCGAAGGAGGCCTGGCAACTGGTCTGGGCTCTATCTATAAGAAGGGAAACAATATTTGGCTGGGGTGGCCTGGGCAACCAATAAAGAAAGAGTCAGATAAGGCCAAAATCACAGCCCAGCTCAAGAAAGACAACATGGCACCCGTGTTTCTCACTCAAACCGAGATTGAGGAATTTTATGAGGGCTTTAGCAATGAAACCCTGTGGCCCAATTTTCACTATTTCAATCAGTTCGCCGTCTATAATACTGGTCTGTGGAAGGCCTACCAAAAGGTTAATAGAAAGTTTGCCAAGGAAATAGCCAAAATTGCGTCACCCAACGACACCATCTGGATCCACGACTATCAGCTGCTGCTGGTGCCTCAAATGGTTCGTGAAATGTTCCCACGCATAAGTATTGGCTTCTTTCTCCATATCCCCTTCCCGTCTTTCGAGTCGTTCAGGCTATTGCCGTGGCGTCGGGAGTTACTGCTTGGCATGCTGGGCTCGGATTTTCTCGGTTTTCATACCTATGACGACATGCGGCATTTCCTGTCGTCGGTAAACAGGCTGGCGGGCTTTGGTAATTCAAATGGCAAGATGACTGTTAACAACAGAATAGTGATGGCCGATGCACTGCCCATGGGTATTGACTACGACAAATACGCCAGCGAGGCCTCCCATCCCGACACACTGACGAAAGAAGTGAAGTTCAGGGCCTCCCTCGGAGATGTAAAACTTGTACTTTCCATCGATAGACTCGATTACTCTAAAGGAATCCCACAAAGGCTTCGGGCCTTTGAAATGTTTCTCGAGCGATACCCCGAATGGCGTGACAAAGTATCTGTGGTCATGATCGTGGTGCCTTCCAGAGACCAGGTGGAAATGTATAAGCAACTAAAAGAGGAAATTGACCTTTTGGTTGGCCGAATCAATGGAAAATTCAGCAGACTTGCCTGGACACCTATTCATTACTTTTATAGATCTTTCGAGCTCTCCTCTTTGTCGGCTTTCTACAGAATGGCTCACGTTGCTTTAGTAACCCCGATGAGAGATGGCATGAACCTGGTTTGCAAAGAGTTCATCGCCAGCAAGCTCGACAAAAAAGGCGTCCTTATCCTGAGCGAAATGGCTGGCGCATCAAAAGAGCTCTCCGATTCCATCCTCATCAACCCCAACGACATGGAGGAGCAAGTGGAAGCTATCCACCAGGCACTAACCATGCCTGAGGCCGAGCAAATCACCCGGATGACCAGCATGCAAGAGTCGCTTAAGCGGTACAACATTCATCATTGGGTGAATCTGTTTTTCGACCGGCTTGGGCTGGTGAAAGCAGAGCAGCAAAGCCTCGAAACGAAACTTGTCGATAAGGAAACCTCTCAGAAATTACTAAAAGACTACAAAAAAGCCACCACCAGGCTTATCTTCCTGGACTACGATGGCACGCTGACCGGTTTTTCCGACAACCCTCAGCACGCTGTCCCTGACGCCGAACTTCACACTATTGTCAAGTCGCTAACGGCTAACAAAAAGAATCGGGTAGTCATCATCAGTGGCCGTGACAGGCAAACATTAGAAGGTTGGTTGGGCCGATATCCCGTCGACTTCATTACAGAGCATGGCGCATGGCTGAGAGAAATCGGCTCCGAATGGGAAACTATCGCTACCATGGATGCTTCCTGGAAAAGAAACATCATGGAAGTGATGGAGGGATATGTAAACAGGACACCGGGGTCGTTTGTTGAAGAGAAGGAATTTTCGCTGGTTTGGCACTACAGAAAGGTAGAGACAGGCCTGGGTGAGTTAAGAACACGTGAGCTGACAAGCCACCTGAAGTACATCACTGCCAACATGCCCTTGAATGTACTCGAAGGCAACAAGGTAGTAGAAGTAAAAAACTCAGAAATCAACAAAGGCCGGGCTGCAACCCTTTGGCTGGAAAAATTCCCAAGTGATTTTGTGCTGGCCGTGGGCGACGACTGGACCGACGAGGACACCTTCAAGAGCATGCCCGACAAGGCATACTCCATAAAAGTAGGCAGCACCTATTCAGCTGCCAAATTCAATATTCCGTCTGTTGAAGACGTACGCAAGCTTTTAAAACAGCTCGGCGACATTACCTAGAGAAAGCTGGGGCGATCCAGCTTTCTGCCTATCCTGTTAGCGGCGTTCAGAAGCCCCACATGGCTATAGGCCTGTGGGAAATTACCCCACATGCTTCCATCGGTTTCTGACACATCTTCGCTCAGCAAACCAACGTGGTTCGCATAGCCTATCGTGTTTTCAAATGTTTTGATAGCCTCATCCAGTCGGCCTACGCAGGCCAAAGCTTCCACATACCAGAAAGCACAGATGAGGAAGGTGGTCTCAGGAGTGCCAAAGTCGTCGACATGCTTGTATCGGTAAAATAAGCCCCCCTTGCCTTTTAATTCTTTCTCCAGGGCTACCAAATGGTCGTTAGCCCGCTTCATATCTCCCTGAAAATAATTCATCATGATTAGCTGCAGGGTGCTGGCATCCATTCTCTCAACACCAATCGCCTGGGCGTATCCTTTCTTTGCCGGCACGTAACATTCTTCAATTTTCCTTGCCGATTTTTCCATAAGCTTTTGGGCCTTTGCCCCCATTACCGGATCGCCATTGTGCTCGGCAATTTTTACTGCAGCGGCGCTTCCGGCCCAGTGAAACAGGTAAGTGTAGCAATGCTTCTGAGCCAGGTTACGAAACTCCCAAAGACCCGCATCTGGCTCTTCCATAGTGTTTTCGATCATTTCAAGGGCTTGGTAAACAAGCTTCAATGAATCAGATCGTTCCTTTCCGATAAACCGGCGGTCTGTGTACAGCGGCAGCAATGAGACCAATACTTGCCCGTAAACATCGTTTTGAATATGCGTATAAGCGTCGTTGCCTGTTCTCACCGGCCCATTCCCCATATAACCCTTAAGCGGCAAAATTTCCTCAATCACATTTGAGCTCTCACTAATACCATAAAGCGGTTGAAGCCTGCCTTTATGCGTAGCACTGGTGTTGAGAATATACTGGAAGTATTTCTCCAGCTCCTCAAAGTGACCAATGCTATTGAAGGCAGTCAGGGTATAATAGGTATCACGCATCCAGCAAAATCTGTAGTCCCAGTTTCTGCCAGTACCGGGTGCTTCGGGAAGGCTTGTGGTAGTAGCCGCCACAATAGCGCCCGTATCTTCATACTGATGTATCTTCAAGGCGAGCATCGACCTGATTACCTGAGACTGGTGAAATTCATAAATGGAAGTGGACTTCACCCAAGTCCTCCAATAGTTGACAGTTCGGCTCAAAAACGCCTCAACCGTAGCTACCAATGGTGCCTCAAGTGGTGGCCCTGATGTAAATACCAAATATTTAGTTTCGTTCAGCACAAAAGCCTCATCTTCCATCACATAAGTGAGGGGGATGTTTGTCGTAAGCCGAACATGCCCATCCAAACCCAGAAACCTGATGTGGTTACTCCCCTGGCTCTGTTCCGGCACTATTTTTCCGTAGTCGCCTCTGGGCTCACACTCCACCTTTACTCTCGGGTTACCCTGAATCGGCTCGATTTTTCTGACCATCATCAGCGGCTTGTAATACCTGTCGTTCTGGTAAAACCGGGGCGCAAAGTCAGTCACCAAAAACTTACCATCAGCGGCTTCCACTTCCGTGCAAAGGACATTGGTATTCTCAATATAATACTGATTAAACGACGCATTTGGCTCACATGGAATGACCGAAAACTCCCCGCCCTTTTCTTCGTCAATCAGACTGCCAAAAATGAAGCTGGAGTCAAATCTTGGCCAGCACATCCAAACTATGTTAGTGTTTTTGTGGATGTGAGCTGTGAATGCGCAATTTCCAATCACTCCAAAATCATACGTATGTCTGTTCATTTCAATTAACGGTCTTTTAAATGAATTCTTAAAAAGGGGCTTTTTGACTAAAGATACAAGCCTTGATTGCAAAGAGTAGGTGAATGACCTAATTTCACTTTTATCGAAAGTAAAATAATGGTCGAACTGGTCAATATTACTAAACTCTACCACAAAAAACCTGTAGTCAACGATGTTTCTCTTTTTGTTCCAAGAGGGCAAACGTTGGTGCTACTCGGCAAGAGCGGATCCGGAAAAACCACCCTCCTGAAAATGATCAACAGGCTAATTGAACCCGATAAAGGAAGTATTCTTATTGATGGAGAAAACATCACCAATCGGCCGGTAGAGGAACTTAGAAGAAATATTGGTTTCGTGATCCAGGCCATTGGTCTGTTTCCACACTGGACTGTCGCCCAAAACATAGCCACTGTGCCGACTTTAATCGACTGGTCAAAAGACAAAATCTCATCAAGGGTGTCGGAGCTGTTGGAGCACATGGGACTACCGCTGCATTTCGCTTCGAGGTACCCGCATGAGTTGAGCGGTGGTCAGCAGCAGCGAATCGGCGTAGCCAGGGCCCTCGCCGCCAATCCATCGTTGCTTCTTATGGACGAGCCTTTCGGAGCGCTCGATCCAATCATACGAAAAGAGATACAGTCCGATTTTCAACACCTGGGTATCTTCAAAGAAGTAACAAAAATCGTGGTCACCCACGACGTAAAAGAAGCTTTCTATCTGGGAGATGAGGTAGCGCTTATTGACGAGGGCAGAGTCATCGAAAAAGCCACTCCCAGAAACTTGCTATTCAATTCTATAAGTGATCTGGTTAGGAGCTTTATTGGGGAAGATGCATGGTCACTTAAACTTTCGGAAATAGCGCTTTCGGAAGTTATCGCCTTCCTTCCATTAACCGAAAGCTATGCAGACGAGGTGTTGATTTGTCATACAGATGAAAAGCCATTTAGCCGGGTATTTTCGTTGACAAATTCCGACCATCAACAAGTAAAAATCGTCGACAATAGTGGACTTGTCGGGCATGCTTCTGTGGCCGACTTAAAAGCTTCATTTCTCAAACTAGAAAGCCAACTGGCTGCACACTGATGGTCGAGTTTCTAAAAGAGAATGTTGGCGAAATCGGTGAGCAGGCAATAGAGCACCTGTGGCTTTCTGGCATATCCATTTTTCTTTCCTGCGTAGCCGGCATAAGCCTTGGACTGGCGCTCACCAGGAATCATAAATTTGCGGGGTTCTTCATTGGTGTCACTGGAGTTATGCAAACCATCCCCAGTCTTGCCATGCTCGGTTTTTTCATCCCCTTCCTTGGCATTGGAAAGCTACCCGCTATTGTAGCGTTATTCCTGTACGCATTGCTGCCCATTGTAAGAAACACCTACACGGGCATTCAGAATATTGATGCAAATATCAGAGAGGCAGCCATGGCAATGGGGATGACCCGCTATCAGTTGCTGGCGAAAGTAGAGTTTCCCCTGGCGCTGCCTGTGATTTTTGCCGGAATCAGAACCGCCACAGTAATCAATGTTGGTGTCGCTACCTTATGTGCACTTATTGGTGCCGGGGGGCTTGGAGAGTTTATTTTTAGGGGCATCACGCTCAACTCTACGCCTATGATCCTCGCTGGAGCCATTCCAGCGTCGATATTGGCCATTTCTCTGGACTATGGACTCTCGCTTGTACAGAAAAATGTGAGAAAGCGGCTCTGGCCATTTATCGCAGGAATGGCTATAGTGATAGGCATTTACCCTGCCTGGTCCATCCTGAATCAAAGCGACAATAAAGCTGGTTTGGTCGCTGGTTTCAATTCTGAATTCATGAACAGAACTGATGGCTGGCCTGGTCTAAGCGAAGCTTATGATCTGCAATTACCAGCTGTAGAGCTGGAAATAACGCTGATGTACGAGGCCCTGAAAAACCAGGAGGTCGACGTCATCGCTGGTTTTACTACAGATGGCAGAATTCAATCCTATAACCTCCGGGTACTGGAGGACGATCTCCGTTATTTTCCTCCCTATTATGCCGCACCCATCGTGAAGCTGGAAACACTCAAAGAGTACCCGCTACTGGAAGCTTCACTTACAAAGCTGGACGGCAAAATACCAAAGGAGTTGATAGCGTACCTCAACCTCAAGGTCGACCAGCATGAGTTCTCCATTGAGCAGGCTGCCGACAGCCTGCTTTCATCAGTAACGAAGGGGGTTTTTGCTAAAAACCCAGCTTTGCCCGGCAAAGAAAAACTGGTAATTGGCTCCAAAGCTTTTACGGAAAGTTATATCCTGGCAACATTCCTCTCTGAATACGTCGAGACCACAACAGGCTATCCAACAGACCTAAAACTCGGTTTTGGTGGCACCAAGTTACTTTTCGACGCCTTTCTTAGTGGTGACATTAAGCTTTATCCTGAATACACGGGCACAGCATTGCTGGTTTTCGTTCAACCCAGCAAAACTGTTATTGACTCCTTGCTTCAATCACCGGAAAAGATTCATACTTTTACAAATAGTGAATTAAAAGAAGACTTTGGTGTTGTGATGTTACCCTCGTTTGGGTTCAACAATACTACCGCCCTGATGATGAGAGAAGAGCTGGCTGATCAGCTTGGAATTGTCACAATAAGCGACTTGAAAAATTATATCATTCGTTTTGATCAGTAGGGCAATAAGTCATATTTTAACAACCTGATACCTTAAAAATGCGGAAGACAGTTCCGACCTAATCGACCGAAAGTGGCTGCTAAAGATCAACAAAATAAACACATAACGCATGGCCTTGAAATTGCAGGAGGACTAGCAATTTATTTTATCCTGATAGCGCTGCTGGTAGAATTTGAAAATGACAGCACTCAGGCCTCAATAACTAACTTTTCAAATGCCATCTGGTTCTCAATAGTCACATTAACTACCGTTGGATACGGAGACATCTATCCCATAACTATTTACGGAAGAATTATTGGCTATATATTCCTCTTTATAAGCCTGGGCATTTATGGTCTTTTAATTGGTCAATTCACAACACTTATGACAACTATTAAAGAAAATAGCAAACTGGGCTATGGCGGCACCTCCTTCGAAGATCATGCTATTATCATTGGATGGAACGATTTTGGGAAAGCCGTTGCAGATCAACTCGTTGGGGTGGGGAAAAAAGTAGCCATCATCACTGACAAAGCCACTGACATCGATATTATTAAGGAGAAGTACCGTAACTCCAGGCAAAACATCTACACGCTTTATGCTGACTATCAAAACCTCGATATGTTATCGAAAGCGAATATTGAAGACTCTTCGATTGTGTTCATTAATTTTGAAAATGACACAGAGAAACTTGTCTATGTTCTGAATTTGAAAAAGCTGTACACCAGCTTACGCTTTGTTGTGACACTTGACAATGCTAACCTGCGCAACACGTTCCTGACGGCAGGAGTGACAAATACAATCTCTAAAAACGAAATAGCCTCTAAGCTACTTGCCAGCTACATGTTTGAACCGGACGTCGCTGAATACAGCGAAGACATCATGTCGATTGCAGAAAGTGACGGAGACTATGACATTAAGCAATTGATTGTAACCGAAAAGAATCCATACCTCAATAAGCCCTACCAGGCAGTCTTTTTTGATATCAAAAAGAGGTTCAATGTGATCCTGATCGGTTTGAGCAAGCTTGAGGCAGGGGGCAAGCGGAAGCTCCTTAAAAACCCCACCGATGAGCAGAAAATAGAAATGGGGGATTATATGATTATGATCCTCAACAAAAAATCATATGAAGCACTCCGCAATGTCTTCCAGATCGACGAAGGTTACGTTAAAAAACTGTGATCGCATGAAGACATTCAAAATAGCACTACTATCGCTGACTCTTGCTTCACTTATACTCGCAGGGTGTGAAAACAGAGATGCTAATCCAGAGACCAGCATCTCTATGGGTGAAATTCGTGAGGAGGGAGAATATCACTTCACTATCATCATGGTCGACAACTGTGAATACCTAATGTTGATGATGGACAGAAACCACCCTCATGAAGGATTCGGTTTTATGGCTCACAAAGGCAACTGCCGAAACCCAATTCACATCTACAACCCCGATGTTTTGTATGAGCCAACTGTATATGACTCTTCCATTGTTATTGGCCGACCACTAAAAATAATCAAATAGTACCTACAGTGCTGCAATGTGCTCTTTGACTTCGTCCAAAGAACTGGCAACTTCAGCAGGCAGTGCGCCTGAATGAACGGAGTCTTTAGCGAACTTGATGGCATCGATAAGTTCATCTTTATCAGTGAACACCTCATCAAGAATCTCGAGGCTACCCAGCAGTGACGCAAGAATTACAAAGGCCGGTGTTGGCTTCACTCCTTTCAATACGATTGACTTTAATGAGTCTCTGATCTCCTTCTCGTAAGCATAATTTGCATTGTCCATACGCTCAGAAATAGGTATCCAAAGCAAGCGGGTAGCTTCTCTCTTCAAAATACCTCTTCCAATCAGTAGGTCGATACACATCTCATAAAGCGATCTCATTTGAGGCGAAAGGCTCACAACGGTGTCCTTTACCGACTTGCCCCCGGAGCCAATGCCGCTCAGTATGTGGTCGAGTATTTTGTTTCCTGAAGAAGTCGTGTCTTTGATGGTAATTTTACCCCCCTCAAAACCAATTTTACGCAGCAAGTTCAGTTCAAAAACCCCTGCTGCTACCAAAGCGTCTATGATACCTTTTTCGGCATCTGCTAACAACCTGCCCTCATTGTCATCAAGGGCGATTAACAATAGTCCTTCTGCTAAACTTAATCTCATTTTATAATTAATGTTACTATGCTAAAAACACTACAAAGTAAATGAAAATCACTATGACTTTATAAGTTTTCCAATGGTTAAACCTTGTACAAGTATGGAGAATACCACCACACAATACGTACAGGAAAGAATAAGATCCTTTTCAGCGATAGAATCAGGGAGAGAAAGCGCCATTGCTACCGATAATCCGCCCCTTAGCCCGCCCCAGGTGAGGATGGCTACGGTGTTTTTCTCAAAGTGCCGGAAACGCTTCATAATACCGATCGGCAAGGCCACGCCAATAAACCTGGCGGCCAGCACGATGGAAATTGACATCAGTCCAAGTGCAAAATAGTCGAGCACAAAACTTTGACTGATAACAATCATTTCGAAACCTACCAATATGAACAGAATGGCGTTTAGTGACTCATCGAGCAAATGCCAGAATTTGTAAACATATTCACCCGTAGCGCTGGCAAACTCATCGCCCCTGCCCTCGTTACCTACAAATAGCCCCATGATTACCATGGCCAACGGGCCGGATACATGGAGCATTTCTGAAAGCCTGGCGCAAACCAGCACCATGGAAAGGGTCACCAAAACCTCAAGCTCAACATGGTCATTATCAATAAAGTCGAGCAGCTTAAGCCCCATGTACCCAAAAACTGCTCCAATACCCAACCCACCGATTACTTCTCGTGCGAAGAGTCCAGCCACCTCAACTGCATCAAACGAATCGGCTCCTCCTCTTTCGTCAATTCCCATAATGGTGAGGAACACAACAACGCCAATGCCGTCGTTGAACAGAGATTCTCCTGCTATCTTAATTTCCAGGTTTTTGGAAAGATTGGCCTTTTTTACCAGGGCCAGCACTGCAATAGGATCGGTTGGAGATATTAGCGCACCAAACAGGTAGCAGTGTACCAGCGTGATTTCAAATCCTACAAAAGTGAAGGCGTAATACATCAGCGTACCTACTATAAAAGTAGACACAAGCACACCAATGGTCGCTAAAATCAAAATGGGCCATTTTTCCTGCAATAGCATTCGCAGGTTGATAGACATGGCACCGGCAAAGAGCAGAAAGCTAAGCATCACATTCAAAAGAACCTCTTTGAAGTCGAAATCCTCCATGATTTGGATAGCCAGGTCGCTTACTGAAGGAAAAATCAAGCCAAGCAGCAATATCACGATAGACATCACAAGTGCAATAGCCATCAAACCGATGGTATGCGGCAGTTTTAGGTAGGTGATATTTACTAGGGTGAAGGCAGCTGACAGGAAAATCAGCAACGAGATTAGGTCTAATATGTCCATACTCCTGTTTTAGTCGATAGGTCTAAGCAATTAAATATTAATACCATCTAGAAAAGATTCTTTTTAAACACGGCATTTTATTATTTGAACCCATTCGTTTTCCTTTCGAAAGGAGTCCAATATAACAAAGTGCCACTTTTTGCTGGTGAATAAAAAGCTGCAGGAATATTGGTGGTAATCGCCGGGCAAATATATGGAATTAACCTCTATCTATTAAAATTTATGTAAAAAAATAGGTGCTTTAACCTATGCCGGGCTTTTGTCGAAGACAAACAGTCCAACTAAAGACAAGCACCCACTGGCGTGCCTCATCAGGAGCAAGGCACAAAAAAACTAATATGTCAGTTTGGCTACTTCCGAAATAGGCATGGAGTTGGCCGCACTTGTCACTTCACTTTCTGTAAAGGCCCCATCAAAGTCAACGGTGAACAGTGACTGATTGAAGGGAATCTGGAGCGTGTAGCCTCCCACAGCCTGCGTTGCGTCTTTTCTTTGCAAAAGCGCCTTGTATCCGCTCACCTTAATCACCTTCTGGCTGCCATCCGAACTATTCATAATCATAGGCATGGCCAAAAGACTGTTAATACCAGCCAGCATGGGCGAGTTATCCATCAGATCAATGGCGACCGATTTAGTGGTGTCTCCATAATCACGGTGAACAAACAATCCACCAAAAGACGAAGAGTTGCCCGATACATTGTCGTTCGCTTGAACAAACGAAAAACCAGCGATACTTTTGGGTAATACCCCCAGTATCTCCTTTCCAATCTCCTTATCCACTTCAGCCAGCGACTGCTGCAAGGCAAACCGAGCTTCTTCCAAATTGCCCGCTTTGTACTCATTCTTTGCTGTAGCTGTTGATGCGCTAAAATCATTTTGCGCACTGGCCTTCAGGCCAACCACTAATATGATCAATGCAAGTATATATATCTTTTTCATCTTGAGTCTTAGTTAATCTTATCGCCCAACTGTTTTTGAATGCCTGCCAAATCAAAGGCGTCCGATACTTTTAATGCAGCTGATTCGTCGGCAAAATTCACCATTTTCATGACTGCAATGCTTGTTTGCCCGAGAGGTACCGACAGTTTGTAACCATCGTATTCTGAAAACTCCATCACACCCCTAAAACCCTGTACTGTTACTGATTTGATGTTCTCTTGTCCGGAGGTATAAGCTGGGTTTGTCAGGTACATATTAGCCGACATAAGTAGGGCAGAATTGTTGGCAACAGTTATGTCTACTGCTTTGTCGTCGTTGTAATATTCCCTGAAAATAGTCAACCCGACAAAGGCCATTCCCGTGCTTGTGACCTTATCGCTCTCCTTCACAAAGTCTATACCGGCTACTTTTTTAGGAAGGGACTCCATCACCTTGTTGCCCATTTCCATTTCGATCCCGACTATAGCTTGCTGCAACGCATATCTCGCTTCGCCATACTTCTTGTCGGAAAACGACGACTCAGCAGTTGCAATGCTTTTTCCTACGTCAGGCGGAGTAGTGATAAGACCTCCCGAGGTGTTGTTCATAGGTCGCCCTGATCGTTCGTCACCTTCAGAAGCACTGGGCGTGGAAGGTGTATCATTGTCGCCAAAAATGGCGTTCGCAGCTTTGTTCTTCGCTGCTGATTTTACTTTGTTCAATATGGCTTGTGCCTCCGTTGGAGAGTTTAAAAAACAAAGCAGCGCAAGCGCAACGGCTCCTTTCAATTGAAGTTTTAGCATACTCGTTTGTATTAAAAAAAGAATCGGCAGCAAGATAATACGTTGAATCCAATTCAACGTTTCCTTACTGCCGATATAATTTTAACAGTGTAGCTTACTTTTGTGCTTTCAACAAGTCTCTGATCTCGGTTAGCAACTTTTCTTCATTAGTCGGTGCTGGCGGAGCTGCCGGCGCAGGGGCCTCCTCTCTCTTCTTCTCCATCCGCTTGTAGGCTTTTATAACCACGAAGATAGAAAAAGCGATAATGACAAAATCAACAATACTTTGAACGAACATACCATAATTAAGGGTCACTGCAGCCTTTTCACCAACCGCTTCCTGAACAACAACTTTTAGATCCTTGAAGTTGACGTTGCCGAGCAACACTCCTATTGGCGGCATAAGTATATCATTCACAAGTGATGACACAACTTTCCCGAATGCGCCACCAATGATGACAGCCGTAGCCAGGTCAATGATATTGCCTTTCATGGCAAAGTCCTTGAATTCTTTTAAAATTCCCATGTTTGCGATTTTTTGTTAGTAGTAGATTGGTATATGATGATCTAAGGCTTCCTGTTTTCCAGCAGGCTGAGAATGACAATAATAGCAAAAAAGATTACGCCGATGGATAAAAACAAACTTACCTGACCATTGAAAAGGAAATTATAGAGTGCCGCTCCGGTTACCCCTCCTGCCAATGGCCCCAAAACGGGTACCCACGAATACCCCCAGTTTGATCCTCCCTTACCATTGATAGGCAATACTGCATGCGCTATTCTAGGCCCCAGGTCTCTGGCCGGATTGATAGCGAAACCTGTGGTTCCACCGTGCGACAAACCAATCGCTGTAATCAACCCTCCTACTACCAATGGGTTCAATCCCTCTGTAAATTGGTTAGCGCCGATGAACAAAATCGCAAAGATTAAGATGAAAGTGCCCATAAACTCAGAAAGTATATTAGCACTTGTGCTCTTTATTGCCGGGCCAGTCGAAAACACACCGAGTTTGGCAGACGCATCTTCTGTAGCTTTCCAATGAGGCAAGAAATGAAAATAGGCTAAACAAGCTCCACAAAAAGCACCTGCCATTTGTGCCAGCATATACCCTGCTATCATGTCGGCTGGAAACTCACCTGCAGCATACATACCAAGTGTTACGGCCGGATTTAGATGAGCTCCGCTTATTCCGCCGACGGCATAGATGCCGAGCGTAACCGCCAGCCCCCAACCAATACAAATGGTGAGCCACCCAGCGTTTTGTGCATAACTTCCTTTAAGTGTTGTGGCGGCGTTGACTCCGTTGCCAAAATACAGCAAGACCATCGTGCCAATAAATTCTCCTAGGTATGGGTTCATGTGTTGTCTTTTTGCGAAAATATACGAAGATGATTTGGAACCGCCATTCGCTCGGCTAATTTTACGCCCAGCGCTATTTAACCAAGCAAATACATGAAGCCAGCCGCCTTATTGTTCGACATGGACGGAGTAATCGTAGACAACCACCAATTTCACCTGAAAGCGTGGATGGAGTTTTCAAAGCGACATGGCTTCCACCTTGACGAAGTCGAGTATAAAAAACACATCAACGGAAGAACAATTTCGGCTACTATGGCCCACTTCTTCCCTGATGAAAAAAACCCAAATGTCATTCAGGCCCTTGGTGCCGAAAAAGAAGAGATTTACAGAGAACTATATGCCCCTCATCAGAAACCAACACCCGGCTTGATCGACTTCTTAAGCCGGGCTATGGATGCCGGGATTGCTGTGGGCGTCGGCAGCTCTGCACCACCAGAGAATATTGCCTTCACTTTGGATGGCCTCGACCTTCGGAAATACTTCTCCGCAATTGTAAATGGCAGCGAAGTGAGCGTGGGCAAGCCAGCACCTGAGGTCTACCTGAAGCTGGCTGAGAAGCTTGGTGCAAAAGCTGAAGATTCCATTGTGCTGGAAGACGCTCTGTCGGGGATTGAGGCTGGAAAGAATGCTGGCGCAAAAGTGATTGGACTGGCTACCACCCACCCAGCCCATGAAATCATCCATTCAGACCTTGTGATAAACGATTTCAACGGACTCACCGTTGATAAGCTAACGTCTCTTTTTAAGTAATTATGAAGAAAGTTTCCTTTTTGGCACTTGTCATGTTGAGTTTCGGCGCTATCGCCCAGCAGGACAACACAATGAAAATTGCCAAGCTGAAATATCACGGGGGTGGCGACTGGTACGCCAATAAGACTGCACTGCCCAACCTGGCCAAATTTTGTAATGAAACCCTGGGCACGTCCCTGGCTCCCTCCGAAGATGCTGTTGATGTAGGCAGTCCTGAGATTTTTTTGTACCCCTATGTGTACATGACTGGGCATGGCAATGTGCTGTTTTCCGACCCGGAAGCTACCAATCTCAGAGAATACCTCATTTCGGGTGGATTTTTACATATCGATGACAATTATGGTCTCGATCAGTTTGTGCGCCTCGAAATGAAAAAGGTGTTTCCGGAACTGGAGTTTATAGAGCTTCCTTTTTCGCACCCCATTTACCACCAGAAGTATCAGTTTGCCGAGGGCCTGCCCAAAATACATGAACACGACGGCAAAGCCCCCATGGGGTACGGTCTTATTTATGAAGGAAGGCTTGTTTGCTTTTATTCTTACGAGTGCGACCTGGGAAACGGCTGGGAAGACCAAACGATCTACAATGACCCAGAAACGGTAAGGCAAAAGGCACTGCAAATGGGTGCCAACATTATCGCCTACTGTTTCACCAGCTTCTGATCAATACTTTCTGTTGAGAATTTCACCGAGGATGATGGCTTTTTTAGCACCGTCCTGATCGGAAAGCATATCCACTATCTCATCCCGAAATGCCGAATTGTCCTCTTCTTTGATCTCAAATTCCTTGAACCTGCTTTTGGCTCTTTCCAGCTGCGCTGAAAGTTCGTCCTCTTTGCTATGGTCAATATGGATCGACTCCTGATAAATCTTTTTTGTTTCTTCATCAGAAAACAGCCTGGTGTGGCTCCCCTCTTTCACCGTGGCAATGTCCTTGTCCTCCCACTCATCATGTACTTCTTCATAGTTTTTTCCGTCAGACGGAAATTCGAAAGAGCGGCTGGGTTGAGGAGCGGGCTGTGGAGCCGGCTTTGGTGCTGTCTGCCCTCCGCTGGTAAGCTCCTTAAGTAAGTCTTCAAAACTCATAGGTGGCGTGGACGTCGGCTCCTGCTGACCTTCATAGTCATCATCGCTTTGAGACCTTCTCTCCTGAACCTCAGTTGGTTTTGGCTTCTTTTTCAGGTTTCTGACCACAAAATAAATAATGGCCATTACGATATAAATGATGACGTCTCTATCCATATACCTCAAATATAAGTCATTGGATGTTATTTTTGCTGTCTGCCCCAAAAAAGAGGACAAGTATCAGCTTAATGTTGATAACTAGCCCTCTTTGAGCCCCATTTTGTTGATAACATTTAAAGGTTAATGAATATTTTTGCCGCATGCAGTTGACGAAACTTGAGATTCGGGGGTTTAAGAGCTTTGGGGATAAAGTGGTGATCAACTTCGATGAAGGCATCACCGGCATCGTTGGTCCAAATGGCTGCGGCAAGTCCAATGTGGTCGATTCCATTCGCTGGGTACTTGGCGAGCAAAGGTCACGCATGCTCCGTTCCGACAAAATGGAGAATGTGATCTTTAACGGAACAAAAAAAAGAAAGCCTACCAACCTGGCCGAAGTTTCTCTCACCTTCAACAACACCAAAAACCTCCTTCCTACCGAATATTCTCAGGTGACCATCACCCGCCGCTACTACAGGTCGGGCGAGAGCGAATATGAGTTGAATGGCGTTACGTGCCGACTGAAAGACATTTCCAATCTTTTTCTTGATACCGGGATAGCATCAAACAGCTACGCCATCATCGAGCTTAAGATGGTCGACGATATCCTCAACGACAAAGACAACTCAAGGCGTGGCCTTTTTGAAGAGGCAGCAGGTATCTCAAAATTCAAAGTTAGGAAGAAGGAAACGCTGCGGAAGCTGAGCGACACCGATGCCGACCTGGCCAGGGTGGAAGATTTGCTTTTTGAGATAGAAAAGAACCTGAAAAGCCTTGAAAAGCAGGCCCGCCAGGCGCAGCAATACTATAAAATAAAAGAAGAGTACAAGGAGGCCAGCATTGCCCTCGCCAGGAAAACGGTTGAAAAGCATCAGCAATCGTTTCGGGATGGCAAGAGCAAAATCGAAACTGAAAATGACCTCAAGCTAAGCCTGAACCGGCAGCTTGCCGAGAAAGAAGCGGCTATTGAGAAGTCGAAAGCCGATTTGATCGCCAAAGAAAAGCAGCTCAGCTCACGACAAAAAGCGCTGAATGAGCACGTAGGCAAGATACGATCGTACGAGAGTGAGAAGAAGATCAAGAACGAAAGGCTCCGCTTCCTCAATGACAAGAATGAAAATCTCAGAGAGCAGATAGAGCAGGATCGGAAAAGCAACGAGCGGGCTTCCTTTTCTATTGAAAGCCTTACCAAGGAAAAGCAGGTTGCGGACAAAATACTTTCAGAGGTAGCGGCTAAACTCGACCGGCTCAAAGGTGAGTATGATCACCAGAAGACTGAAACAGCAGCACTTCAGGAGGAGGTGAATGTCCTCAACCGCAACTTCCGCCAGAAAAGGGAAGAAGTGTACCAGCTGACAAAAGACTTAGAAATAAAGCAAATTCAGCTATCCACACTCAAGCAAGAGCTGGACAAAGCAGCATCCGACACGACCGAGCAGTCGGCTAATCTGGAGGAATTTGAAATCAAGCTACAGGAAGTAGGTGAATTAAGAGCTGAGAGACAAAAAGAGATCGACAAGCTTAAGGCAGAAGAAGAAGCAGTTCAAAGCAGAATTGAGAGCATTGGCAAAACACTGGAGGTGATCAAAGAAGAAGGCACCCAGGTTAGTCGTAAGCTTGATGCCCGGCAAAATGAGTATGCGCTAACCAAGTCGCTTGTAGAGAACCTGGAGGGTTTCCCCGAAGCAATAAAATTCCTGAAAAAGAATGCTTCCTGGGGCAAAGATGCCCCCCTTCTCTCCGACGTCATCACTTGCCCCGAAGAATACAGGGTAACCATCGAGAATTTTCTTGAGCCCTACATGAACTACTATATAGTAGAAAGTGAGGCTAATGCCTACCAGGCCATCAATCTGCTGAGCGACGCAGCCAAGGGCAAGGCCCATTTCTTCATTCTGGAAAAGTTTGACAAGTTCAAACCCACCAGCACCAAGATCATTCAGAATGCCATTCCCGCCACTGAGGTGGTGGAGTTTGACGGCAAGTACAAGAAGCTGGTCAGCTTTATTCTCGACAACGTTTACATTTCCACCAACCACCACACCGACCTTCCTGATGTAGATGACGCCATTTTCATTACAAAAAATGGAAAGGTTACCCGTCGTCACTATTCGATTTCGGGCGGGGCAGTTGGGCTTTTCGAAGGAAAGAGGATAGGTCGTGCCAAAAACCTGGAAAAACTGGCTGTAGAAATCAAGGCGCTCAACAAAAAGCTCGACGAAATTCAGCAGAGCATCGAAAGCAATCAGGCTGACCTGAATGCGTTGAAAGCATCGAGCAAGAAAGACAAAATTGAGGCCCTCCTCCCCGACCTGAATCAGATCAACGAGGAGTATGTTTCTATAAGAACCAAGCAGGAGCAATTTTCGAAAATGCTCACCTCCAACACTACAAAAAGGGAAGACATTATCGACAGGATTGAGGTGCTCACTGAAGAGCTGCGAACACTGCAACCAAAAGCGGAACGTGAGCAAGACCTTCAAAAAAGCGACGAAGAAGACCTGGCATCCAAAAACAGTGAATTACAGGTTTTCCAGGAAATTTTAAGTCAAAAATCTGCAGCATTCAACCAGGAGAACATTTCGTACCACCAGCAGGAGAACAAGGTAGCCAGTATAGCCCAGGAAATTAGCTTCAAGGAAAACACCTACGAAAGCTCCAAAGAGCGGATTGAGCGCAACCAAAGCGAGTTGAAACAAACTGAAGAAGAGATCAAAGCGCTGGTGGAAAAGGCGGAGATGAATGACGATGAGCTGGTGGCGATGTACTCGGAAAGGGAAGCAATAGAAGCAGGCGTTAACGAAGCAGAAAAGGAGTATTACAGCAGCCGTGGGCTTATCGATGAACTCGAGAAAGAAAGCCGGGAGATTCAACGTCGGCGGGAAAGTACCGACCTGATGCTGATGGAGTTCCAAAATCAGCTAAACGAAACCAAGCTGCAGCTGAGCGCTGTAAAAGAGCGGCTTTCCGTCGAATTCAATATCGATCTCGATGATTTGCTCAAAGAAAAGGCGCCGGAGGAAGGCGAAGAAGTAAAAGAAAATCCATTTGCCGACATTTCCGACGAAGAGCTGAGGGAGAAAGTGTCAAGGTTCAAAACCAGAATTGACAACATAGGCCCGATTAACCCGATGGCCATGGAGGCCTTTGAGGAAATCAAAGAGCGCTACGACTTTATCATCAAAGAAAAGGATGACCTGATCAAAGCCAAGGAGTCGCTGATCAGCACGATAGGCGAAATTGACGCTGTGGCCAGAGAAACTTTCCTCGATGCCTTCGAGAAGATCAGGGATAACTTTATCAAAGTATTCCGATCTCTCTTCACCGAAGAAGACGACTGCGAGTTGAAATTGCTCAACCCCGACGACCCGTTGGAAAGCCCGATTGAGATCATGGCCAAACCAAAAGGCAAGCGGCCACTGACCATCAACCAACTATCAGGCGGTGAAAAGACGTTGACAGCCATCTCGCTGCTGTTCTCGATTTACCTGCTGAAGCCGGCCCCCTTCTGTATTTTCGATGAGGTTGACGCCCCACTCGACGATGCCAATATTGACAAGTTCAATAACATCATCAGAACGTTCAGCAAGGAATCGCAATTCATCATTGTGACGCACAACAAACGCACGATGTCAAGCACCGACATCATTTACGGTATCACCATGATTGAACAGGGGGTATCTAGGGTTGTGCCTGTTGACCTGAGAGAGCTGGCTTGATCTAGTTTCGGTAGATCAGGTAGCCCGTGTAGCCAACAAACGCCACCAGAAACATCACCGCTTCTACCCTGTCGAGTTTGTTGCGGTTGAAGGTGAACATAAAAAGCAGCAGCGCTACAGATCCGAAAAAAATCACGAAGAAATCCATGTTCAGGGTGGCGTTATAGGGAATTTCCCGGATGCCTCCGTTGATTCCCAAAATAAGCAGGATATTAAAAATATTGGAGCCCACCACGTTGCCAATGGCAATGTCTGTGTTTCGCCTAAAGGCGGCGACGGCCGAAGTGGCCAACTCAGGCAGCGAAGTGCCTGCTGCCAAAATGGTCAGCCCGATCAGCTTTTCGCTTAGCCCGAAACTTGCTGCAATTGCTACAGCGTGATCCGTTACAAGCTTACCTCCTCCCACCAAAAGCGCAATGCCTATAGACACAAACAAGACTGACTTGAGCAAGGTCATTGTTTGAATCTCTTCCTGCGGCTCGGTTTCGTTTTTCGCTTGCCTGATGATGTAAGCCATAAATAGGCCAAAAAAGACCAAAAGCACCAATGCATCTATCCGGCCAAGCGAATTGTGATCGGCACCAAAAAACATGGCATCGTTGACCAGAAAGAAAAGAAGCAGCGCAGAAAACAATGAGTAAGGAATTTCGTATTTCACGGTCGTCCTCTGTACGCTCAATGGATAAATAACGCCGGCAACCCCCAGGATGAACAACAGATTGAAAATGTTACTCCCGATAATATTCCCGAACATGGCGTCGTTCAGCCCGCTGGACGAAGCAAACAGGTTTACGGTGAGTTCCGGAGCAGACGTACCGAATGCAACTACGGTAAGTCCGATCATCAAATTGGATACGTTGATTCTTTTAGCAAGGGATGAAGCGCCACTAACCATCCAGTCAGCCCCCTTAATGAGGATAGCGAATCCTACCAGTAGCAGGACAAAGTGAAGAGTCATAAGGTCGATTAATTAGGTTAAAAAGCTGAGAAATGTAAGAAGAAAAACGGCTAGATTGCCTTCGAATAGATAAATTTTTTTATCGAATAGTTCAATTTTTGAATAATTGAAGCTTTTCCACCCGCAGCAAGAAATTATTTGCGAATATCGCATCGTTAACACACACGCATGACCAGAGTCTTAACACTTTACAAAAATGCCTTTGGTGGGCTTTCGCAGGCAGCGTGGATTTTGGCGCTTGTGATGCTGATCAACCGCAGTGGGTCGATGGTGGTACCCTTTCTTAGTGTGTACCTCACAGCCTCTTTGGGCTTTGATTTAGAGCAGGCTGGTATCCTGCTAAGCCTTTTCGGAATTGGCTCCATTGCCGGCGCTTTTATCGGTGGGTGGCTTACCGACAAGATAGGACACTTCTGGGTACAGTTTTTCAGCCTTGTGGGAGGGGGAAGCTTGTTTTTCTTTGTAGCCAACCTGACAGAGTTTTTGCCTTTATGTATTGGTATCTTTTCGGTGAGCGCCGTGTCGGAAATGCTGCGACCGGCCAACTCGTCGTCAGTAGCGCACTATGCCAGGCCCGAAAACGTAACACGGGCTTTCAGTCTCAATAGAATGGCGATTAATCTGGGCTATTCTTTTGGGCCGGCCGTTGGGGGAATTTTGGCGACTTTCTCTTACAACCTACTTTTCGTCGTTGATGGAATCACCTGCATATCGGCTGGGGTGCTTTTCTTCTTCTATTTCAAAAACAAAAAAGGGAACGAGCAAAAAGAGGATGAAAACAAAGCCACCTCTTCGCCTCTCAACGCACTGAAAGACTGGCGATTTGTACTTTTTGTTCTTTTGGTGCTGTCATTTGCAACAGTGTTCTTTCAATTGTTCATGACCCTCCCCCTGTATTACAAAGAGGTCTACCAGCTACCCGAGTCACAAATTGGATTACTGATCGGACTCAATGGGTTTATCGTCTTCCTGCTGGAGATGATCATTGTGTACAGCGTGGGTGAGAGATTCAGCATCAGGCGACTGGTGATGATCGGAAGTTTACTCAACGGATTAGCGTTCATTATTCTCAACCTGCTGCACAGCGAGCCCATTCTCTACGTAGCCGTGCTGATCATCAGTTTCGCTGAGATTATGGCCATGCCGTTTATGGCCACCTACACCGTACAAAGATCGGGGCCAAAAACCAGGGGGATTTACATGGGCATGTACTCTTTTGCTTATTCGGCTGCTTTTGTACTTGCGCCTGCTTTGGGAACAAACATTGTCAGAGTATTCGATTTCACCACCCTTTGGTGGATTTGCGGCGGTCTTTCGATTGCAACATCCATCGGGTTTTTCTTATTGCTGGCGCCTGCAAAAAAGAAAGCCTAGTCCTCCTTTTTGGTGGGTGTTGCATTCCACTCCTTCAAAAAGATGGCATAGGCATTGAGAGATGGGACTTCTTCCAATATAATCTTGACAATTCCCACAAGGGGGATAAAAAGTATCATTCCGGAAACACCCCAAACAAGCGCTCCGACGATAAATGACAAGAAAACGGCGAAGGCATTTATTTCAGTTGACGAGCCAACCACCCAGGGTCGGATCACATTTTCCTGAATCATGTTTGCCAACCAAAGCAGACCAACGATCAGCAAAGGAGTAAGCAGGGAATCTTTAGTTACTAGCGCATATCCTACCACAATGATCATCGCAATCAGGTTGCCCACGTATGGAATGAGGTTAAGAATAGCCACCAGAATGGCGAAGAACAGGGCATATTCGAGACCCAGCGAAAGGAAAATGATGATGTCCATGGCCGCAGTAATAGCGGTAAAGAGGCTTATCCCGACTATATAATTGCGTAACACTTTTTGAATTTTGCCAAAGACCTTCCTGATCGTCACCTGATTTGATTCGCTGTACTTCTCTTCTATGAATCTCGATGGAAGATCCCGGTAAAGCAGAATAAAGTAGATATAAATGGGCATTAAGAAAATATCGAAGAAAGATTGCCCAACGGATGAAATATTTCCAAAAAGCCATTTGACAACAGATTCCAGCTGACTCCCAATCATGCTCTTCAGCTCTTCCGTGTCATCAGCGATGCCAAGATCTTCCACAATAAATTGTTGCACTGTAGCAATGCTTGCGGAAAACCTCGTGGAAATCGAAGGGAGATCCTTGCTTATTGACACAACCTGTGCCGATAGAGTTACCAAGATTCCGATAATAACCAAGGTAAACAGAAGCACGGCTATGATAATTGCCAGTCCCCTCCTCATTCGTTTACTTTCCATCCATTCGACAAAAGGCATCATGAAAATGGCGAAAAACGAGGCCCAGGCCAGTGGTACCAGTAATCCACGGGTAATCATTAGCACCCAGACAACTACGACTATCAGTGCTATTATATAGAACTGGCGTTGAATTCCACTGATTTCTTTTTTAGCTGAAGGAGCCATTTAGTTTGCCTTTATTTTACCTATGAAAATATCATTCAAAGGTCTTCAAATTTAACGATCCAGCCACATTTTAAAAGCATTTACTTTTTCCCTTGCAACAACAACGTCCGTGTCGTTGCAGTTATGCAGCACCAACTTCAAACGACTGTTGGACCAGGCAATGATGTCTTTGATGGACTTAAACGACACTATGTACTTCCTGTTTATCCTAAAAAAGACTGAGGGATCGATCAGCGCCTCTGCCTGGTCAAGGGTAAAGTCAATGATAAACCGTTTACCTTCCTTGTTTTGAACAAAAGTGGCTTTCTCCTGGCTCACAAAATGGTCAATATCAGCTACCTCCACCGATTTCAGGTGATCGCCCACCTTAATGATAAATCTTTCTTTGTAGCTTTTTGCTAACCCCGCCAAAAGGCTTTCCAGCTTGTCAATCGGCAAACCTAACGAACCTCCAGACGGTTTAGTCAAACTTTTAAACTTCATGAGGGCCGCTTTCAGTTCGTCATCGTCAATGGGCTTTAACAAATAATCAACGCTATTCACTTTGAAGGCCTTGATGGCGTATTCATCGTAGGCGGTAGTGAAAATGATGGGAACTCTCACTTCTACCCTCTCGAATATTTCAAAGCTCAGCCCATCGGCCAACTGAATATCGAGAAACAACAAGTCGGGAGCTGGCTGGCTGGCTAACCACTCCACTGTTCTCTTTACTGAATCGATCTGGGCGAGAATTTCTACGTCGGGCACTATCTTTCTGACCATCTGGGCCAGTCTGTCGGCCGACAGCTTTTCGTCTTCAACTATTAAAACCTTCATTAAACTTTATCGAGGGTTAAAAGAGGCAGGGTTACTTCAAACTTACCGTTCTCCTGTGTGACAATTACTTTCTTGCCACTCAGAAACTCATACCTGTCCTTAATATTGGCGAGTCCGGTTCCGGAAGAGGGCTCCCTGGTGTGCTTTACCTGAAGCGTATTGGAAACCCGCAAGGTTTCCTCGTGAACAGAAATAGCAATTGTCAGCGGATGATCCTGTGAGATTTCGTTGTGCTTGATGGCGTTTTCTACCAGCATTTGAACTGACAACGGGGGTACCACTTTATGCATATATGTATCAGGAACACTTATGTCATATTTGAGGTTATCGCCAAACCGAATCTGCTGCAGGAAGAGGTAGTCTTTTACAAACCTTAGTTCTGTAGAAAGATCTATCAGCTCCTGCTTTCTTGACTCCAGCACAAACCTATACACTTCCGACAGCTTCTTAATGAACTTCACAGCAGTGTCCGGATCTTGATGAACAAGCGACGTAAGTACATTCAGTGAGTTAAACAGAAAGTGCGGATTGACCTGACTTTTCAGTGCTTCGTACTGAGAAGCCATCTGCTCCGACTTTAGCTTTTCAAAGTTAATAGCTGTTTGCCTCCAGCTGATAAAAAACTGCCGCCCAAACAAGAATGTCATGATCAACATGGTGCAGAACACCGGAAAGACGAGGTTATACATGAATCCAGAGGATAGCAGTGTGGCTAAATCCTTCCCCATGTATGCCACATAAAATAAGTAATAGATGATAGATGCCGCAACCAAAGTATACACCACCATGACAACCAAACCCACCCACAGCCGCTTGCCGGGTGCCTCCAGCCAGCTTATCCGTGTTTCTATAATTTCGGAAAGATATTGATTACCCTTCCAGAAAAACAGCCAAAACGCAGCATTAAGACAAAAGATGGCCGCCGTGAGTGAGGTGAGCTCTTCAAAGCAAGAATTACACGAAAGATAACCACCAATTAAGCCTCCGGCTACAATTAGCAGGGCAATTTCCTTTAACTCCCGCAGAACAGTCTTTCTGGTGATTTGCATCTCTGTTTTTTTGAAAAAAACCAAACGAAGCTTAAAGTGCAACAGGCTCGATTAATTTACAAGTATTTGATGAGCCATGGTTTAACTTTAGTTCCCTTCTCCCTCAGCCGGTTTTTGGCAGTTTTTCAGCATTCGCTCGGCCGCTCCTTGTCCCCAGGTGGGGGAAAAATCTCCATTATCCTTTTGCAAAGCATAGTTCTCTACAGCTTTGGTGAGCGTTTGGCAAGAACCCTCGTGCCCCTGACCGAAAAAGCTCTCCGTGCCGTCCTGCATTTGGGCCATGAAAAGCCTTGCTCTTGGGTTGGTTGGATCCATTTGGATGGCCTTGCCAAATGTTTGAAAAACCCTCGTGGACAAAGTCTGGCCTCTGGTGCCAGGGTCGAAAGCAATACTTAGCATGTCCGCATAGCCTTGCATGGTGATCAGCTCCACATTGTCTGGCGAGGCTTCCAAACCGGTTTCAACAAGCTTCCTCGCTCTGTTCATTTTCTCATCCTGCAGAGATAAAGTTTCCTCTTTTGTTGCCATCCACGTATAGGCAAGCGCAGCATAGTAATGTGGCTGCCATTTGTCTTTTTCCACGTTGGCAATTCGCTCAAACTTGTTGGCTGCATTCTGCCAGTTCTCTTTGCCTCCGTCAGCCGAGAACAATTGCTCCAGGGCTGCTTTCATTCCTTTTTCATAAGGCGTTTGCGCATTGGCTTGACCTACCAACAAAAGAGCCAGAAGAGCAATAAGTGTGTTTAGTTTTAAGGATTTCATGACAATTAGCGGTTAAGTTTAATTTCTACAGATGTGTCTTTTTTGAAGCTGATTTTGGTCTGCTCAAAGCTGGGAGGCCCAAATTTGCCCATCACATTATTACTGAAGCCATAAGGCTCGGTAGGAATGACCAGAAAAGTGTCGAGTTCGCCATTTTCATTTTCATCATGAATCACGCTCACGGCATACTCTCCATAAGGGAGGTTTTCAAAAACAAGCTCCTGGCCTTCCGCTGTTGCTTTCGCTGAAACACCCTTTACTGGCTTCTTGAGGAAATTATCTTCCTTGTCGAACAAACCAACCATTACCTGGCCTTTCAGGTCACCCGGGTTGGTAACTTTCACTACCAGCTTGCCCTGGTTATCGCCGGCCTGACTTTCAATACCAGCCAGTAGCAAAATCATCATCAGTACATTTTTCATTGTTATGATATTTAAGTTGAATTATAAGTTTTCGAGTTGATTCTTTGACTTGTCCTTAGATAGCGTAATGAAAACTCCAAGGAACAAGAAACGTTTAGCTGGCTGCCCGATAGCTCTCGACTCAAAGACACCGTCGCTGTTTGGGTAGTCTGCAAACTGGTAACCGAAGACGTTGTCCCGACCCAGCAGGTTGGTGGCTGAAGCATAGAAGATAACCTGCGGACGAAACAGATAAGCTATGTTAAAGCTGAAGTCCTGATAGCTGGGAAGCTGACTGTTCATGACCCCATCTTTGTTGGGGTCGTTATAGTAGCGGCCGCTACCATAAGAGTAAGTAAACCCAACCTGCGACTTGATGGCGTCGATAAAGTGCTTGTAAACGAAAGAGAAGTTATGTTTCGAAGCAAACCCAGGCACCGCTGACGACTGAAATGTGAGATAGTCTCTTTCGGTATCGAGAAATGAATAGGACACCCAGTAGTCGATGTTCCGAAACGTTTTGGCGTCTCGGAAGAAAATATCCAGGCCATTGGCATCACCATACCCCTTATTGTTGAAGTAGGTTGGGTTATAAGGTTCGTTCCCATTGTATTTCACTAGCTTATCATACGCCTTCATGTAGCCTTCCACTCTGAACGTCCTGTTATCTTTTTGAATTTGATAGTTAAGAATGTAGTGGGAGGCAACTTCAGACGAAAGGCTGGTAGTTACCCGAAAGCGTTCATTATCTGGCGTTTGGTAAAACCTACCATAAGCGAAGGACACCTGGCTGAATGCTGTGGTTTTGTAGGCCAGCGATGCTCTTGGTGCCAGGTTCCAGCTATCAATGAGAGACGAATACTCCAACCTTGCTCCGGTTCTGAACACAAACTTATTGGACAGGTAAACATCAGCCTCTGCAAACGTAGCGGGCAACGTCTCCGTCTTTTCATTGATCAGGCTTTGCCCTTCTGCACTCGTAATGTTATCAGCGAAATCTCTGACAATTACCTCCTGACCAAGCTTAAGCGTCATCTTCTCGTTGCTATCGTTAGTGAAGACTGACTTCACATGCCAGGCATGCTCCCCCTTGTCTACACGGTCGGCGTCGAAGTCAATATTGTCTTCAGAAATAGTTTGACTAACACCTCCGCTATAGTACCAACCACCTCCCAGCTGGTTCTTGTATGTGGCATTGAGGTAGCTGTATCCGTTCTTTATGGCGATTCTGTTGCTGCCGCCCGGGCTGTTGATATCAGGCTGACGAAGCGCAAAGGAAGCATTGGCAAACGAGCCATAAAGCTTGAAAATTCCGCTCTTCCCACTTTTTTGTCTTACCATAAAAGAACCGCCCAACGATTCAGAAGGCTTTTCCCAGTCATATGCCTGATTGATCAGCGACTGATATGGCTTCAGGTTAGTATAAGCAAGCTCTCCAAACACGGATCCCCTCTCCCATCTTTCAGTGTGGCTTGCGCTTCCACCCACACTCATCAAAGAAATGTTTGACTCGGTTTGTTCGGGGAGGTCAAAGGTGTTGAGCACCAGGGCCGACGACATCGCTTGTCCGTATTCAGCGCTGTAACCGCCTGTACTGAAAAACGTGCCTTTGAACAGGAAGGGCGAAAACCTTGAGCGGCCTGGCATATTGGGGCCGCTGGTGTTGTAGAAGCTGTTCATCAGCATGCCGTCAACAAAAGTTCTGGTTTCGGTGCTGGCCCCTCCTCTCACAAAAAGTCGCCCCGACTCTCCAACTTTTTGAGTCCCTGGCAGTGTATTCAACGCCCCTGGAATGTCGGCAGTCGCCCCCGCTGTCATGGCAATATCGAGTGGTTTCAGTACGACCGACTTTTTCTCATCGCTTGCCTCGAAAGTGCCCGCCGTAATTGTAACGCCATCAAGTTTGTTGATTTCCTCCTGAAGTTGGATGGTTAAGTCTATCGACTTGCCTTCCAGCCTCAGTTCCGTTACATGCTTCTTGTAGCCAATAAATGTTGCCACCAGTTGTTGGTCTCCGGCCTCCACAGTTTCAAAGGAAAACGCCCCTTCCATGTCTGTGGTAGCACCATCATAAGTGCCGTCGACATAGATGTTGACGCCGGGAATAGGCTCACCTGATTTCTCGGTGATCACCCCCTTGATGATTGTTTGCGCAATAAGGGGTGTTGAAAAAAGTAGCGCCAGAACATAAAAAACGATTTTTAGTAGCTGTATCATTGAATCACTTGTTTGTCGTTGAATGATTCAAAGGTGCCATGCTCCCGACCGCTTTAATAATAGAAGTGACTGAACTGTAGAAGAAGCCGGATGAAATGATGCAGGGTTTGGATGGATGTTTTTATCTTTAATCGACCTTGAATTGAAAAGCATGAAAACCATACTCTTTTTCTTCGCATTTGCGCTGGTAGCCACCGGCAGCCAGGCCCAGCACTCAACCGAACCTGTTGACGTAGTGAGCCGCCAGTTGGACGCCTACAATGCCAGAGACATTGACAAGTTTCTTGACACGTACAGCGACACCGTCAAGATTTATAACTATCCTGACAAACTACTTATGGACGGAATTGGGAGCCTTAGAAAAGGATACGAAGGTTTCTTTCAAACTGCCGTTGACCTTCACTGCGACATTGTCAACCGAACTGTTTTAGGCAATACGGTTATTGACCACGAAAGTGTGGTCTTTGACAAGAACAAACCCCGGCTTGAAGCAATTGCCATTTACAAAGTAAGTGACGGAAAGATTTTCGAAGTGCGCTTTATCAACGCCAGAACTGGCACTTAGGGGGCGCTAGCTGTCGGTTGTTTATCAGGTACAAACAA
This sequence comes from uncultured Imperialibacter sp., assembly GCF_963974565.1. NCBI lineage: Bacteria > Pseudomonadati > Bacteroidota > Cytophagia > Cytophagales > Flammeovirgaceae > Imperialibacter > uncultured Imperialibacter sp. The sequence goes on from NZ_CAXBCJ010000018.1 coordinate 125,976, forward strand.
ATGAATCGGATGCCCGCAAATGAACTAACACTTCTGTTATTTAGTCTGGGTGCTTTTCAGGGGGTTTTACTTTCGGTGTTACTCAAAGTAAAATACCGTCGTTCTGAGTCTGACTACCTCTCGCTGATTTCTCTGTTCTTTGCGTTACTACTTGCCTTTTATGTGGCATATTGGGCCAAACTGGATACACCTACCTACCTCTGGTGGGTTCAATACGTCACTTTTCTTATCGCTCCGCTTTTCTATTTACTCATTAGAGGTATCTCAATCCAACAGGCAACAAAGTGGCCCACCCTCCTTCATTTTCTTCCCTTCCTTGTGGCCATCTTCGCTCTATACATGCCGATAAGTCCAATGTTTCTTTTCCTCTTGCAGCCGTTTCACCTGCTCCTATATGCGGTTCTTTCCTTCCCTTTCGCACGAAACAGGCAAGCGAACGTTCGACGCTGGCTATTTATACCATTGCTGGCCTATGCCCTGCTGTTTGTGCTATACTCCATTATGGTTGCCACAAAAACACTGACATTGGAATTTGACTACCTGATTGCCGCCGCTTCATGTTTCTTTATTTATGCGCTGTTGATCAAATCTTATCTGCAGCCCCAATTCATCAACCAACTCGCTGTAGAAGAAAAGCTAAGCACCTACATTTCGGAAACAGTACTTTCACAAATCGAGCACCATTTCAGGGAGTGCAAGCCTTACCTGAATGGTGAATACAGGCTGAACGACCTTTCGAACGACTTATCATTAAAGCCCTATCAGCTAAGTGAAATCATCAACCAGAAATACGATGGATTTAACAAGCTGCTGAATGACTACCGGATAAGAGAATCCATCGACCTTTTGAACGACACGAATAAAAAGGTTATCGACATAGCGCACCTGAGCGGTTTCAACAACAAAGTCTCTTTTTACAAGTCGTTCAAAAAAGCAACAGGAAAAACGCCAGTGGAATGGAGAACCGCTCACAAAAAACCGGTTAACATTTCCACGGATTAACTCCTTCGGTCTTTTTTCAACATAGATTGACTGGAAATCAAAAACTATCAATCTATGAAAAGGATCATCTTAATTGTTCTGGTAACCTGTGGCTATGAGGCACATTGTCAGGAACTTCAAATTAGCAAAATTGACACAACCCAATACTTCGACTTTTGGGTAGGAAAATGGAAAGCGACCTATGATGAGGGAAATGGTGTGCAACAATACGGCATCAACACCATTGACAAAATTCTCGACGGAACAGTGGTTCGAGAGACTTTCGAACTCGACGGAGGGCAAAACAAGGGTTTCAAGGGCACGAGCATTTCCGTTTACCAGCCCCAGCTTAAGAGATGGAAACAGGCCTGGGCTGATAACCAGGGCGGTTATTTCGATTTCGAAGGTGAATTTGTGGGAGATAAACGAATCTTTAAGACCCAGGTATTTGGGCGGGGCGACAAGCGAATCCAGCAGCGCATGGTGTTTTACAACATCCAACACGACTCGTTTACATGGGACTGGGAACTCTCATCGGATGGAGGAAAAACCTGGGCGCTGAGCTGGCGCATTTTGTATGAGAGGATGGAGTAATTTGCACTATCATTAGTCTGTTGAAGAATTTGCTCTTGCTCAGTCGAGAATTTTTAATAAATTCCAATTGTTTAATCCACCATGAGCGAGAACATACAAAATCTTATAAAACGATTTGAAAGGCACAGAAATGTGACAGATGCCAAGTTTTCATTCGTTCTTGAGCGGCAAAAGATGATAGAATCTGCCTTAAAAGAGTTACAGGAGGAGAGCTCCGACTTTTATGGGTATGTGGCAGAGTCTTTGAAGGAGCTAGACACTGAAATTTCAGCCATTAAGAATAAAATCAAAGACCTGTAAGACGCCTGTTTCCTTTCAAGCAGGCGCACACTTAATCTCTCAGGCCTGATAGACATTCAGATCCAAATACTCATTCCTGAACTTGCCTTGTGGGTCATATTTTTTGACCAACTCCAAAAACGACTGGTATTTTGGATACCTGTCATGCAAAGTTTCGGGAGCTACGGTAAACAACTTGCCCCAATGTGGCCTGACTCCAAATGGAGATAACTCTGCTTCAATCATTGGCAGTAGCTTGCTTACCTCCGGCCAGTTTTGCTTCCAGGTAAAATGAATGGCTACGCTTGGCTGCCTGTAAGCTGTGCTCATCCACAGCTCGTCGGCTGCAATGGTTCGAATTTCAGTGATCATCAATTGTGGAAAGATCAGGTCACGTTTTTTCTCAAGCGCCAAAATAGCGTCTACGGCATTTCCCATGGGAACAAAAAACTCCGACTGTAGCTCCTCCCCACTGCTGGGCGTAAAGCCCATCTTGAAGTGCGGCAGGCGGTCGTACCAGGGGCCTGGCTTGCCCATTTGCTCGGTACAATTTTCAGCTGAAAGACGGGTAATGGGATGCAGGTTGTTGGTGGCAGCGGTTGCTCCATAGAATTCGACGCAGGCATCTGTTATTTCCTCGTCCATCCGCCTTTTGATCCACACCTGGCTGACCACCTGGTTCTGCCAGTCAGTAAATAAGCTGACGCTGTAGCCGGCAGACATAATAGCTTCAAAATCCTTTTCCAAAGATGCCAGCGGTAAATCCTGAAAAACGTCCTGCCTCACATCGAAGGTCTTCTCTATATCAAGCGTCACTTTCGTAACAATGCCCAATGCGCCAAGGCCGACGACAGCTCCATAGAAATCCGGATCACCTTCTTTCAATTTCACCAGTTGACCGTTGCCATCCACCAGCTCAAGCCCCTTCACAGCGCTTGCCAGGTTTCCATTCCCCACACCAGACCCGTGAGTGGCCGTGGCAGCAGCACCGGCAACAGAAATATGAGGCAGGGAAGCCAGATTGTGCAAAGCGAAACCCTTCTGATGAAGCTCCGGGGCAAACTCCCCATACTTGGCACCCGACTCTACCGTCACAGTCATCGCCTCTTCATCGATCCCCAAAACCTTATTGAAGTTTTTAGTAGATATCTGATTTTCAGGGCTGTCAGCTATATTGTTAAAGCAGTGTTTTGAACCCAACGCCTTCTGACTCGACAACTTTCTGACAAGCCCCTGAAGTTCCTCGGTGGTTTTGGGTTCCAGAAGGTTCTTTGCTTTGTACTGATAATTGCCAGCCCAGTTCTTTCGCACTTCCGTCGGCTTATCTTCGCAAGAAACCAGCGGCACCACCATTGATCCGGCTACAAATGCGCCCGTTGTTTTCAAAAACTCCTTTCTCTTCATACGATGTCAGGTATAGGTTGGCAAGAAGTTAGCAATTTTCCTGATGAATGCCCCACCTGCGTACCTCAATTTCCTAGAGCATCTCCTCCAGCGCACCCACCAGCATGTTCACATGGTTTTTGGTACAGCTTTCGCCCATAATACCTATTCGCCAGATTTTGCCTGCAAACACGCCTAAGCCTCCACCAACTTCGATATTATAGTCATTTAACAGACGAGTTCTGAGCGTAGCTTCGTCAACACCCTCAGGTAAGTAAACGGCATTCAAGTTCGGCAAACGATGCTGCTCATCTACCACAAACTTAAAGCCCAAAGCCTCCAGTTTCATCTTCAAATAATTGTGCACAACCTCGTGCCTGGCCCAGCGCTCTTCCAATCCCTCTTCCAAAACAATATTCAATGCCTCGTGCAGCGCAAAAATGGCAGACACAGGGCCGGTGTGATGATAGGCCCGCTTCGCCCCTGCCCAGTAGTTTTTCACCATGGTCAGGTCCAGAAACCAGCTTTGCACTTTGGTCTTGCGGTTGTCAAGTACCTTGACTGCTGCCTCTGAAAAACTGACAGGCGAGAGCCCCGGAGGGGCGCTGAGGCACTTTTGAGAACCCGAATAAATGGCATCAATGCCCCATTCGTCGACTTTAAGGGGCGCTCCTGTGTAAGAAGTAACGGCATCAACAACGAGCAGCGAACCTGCATTGTGCACCAGGTCACTTATCTCCTGCAAAGGCTGCATGGCCCCGGTGGAAGTTTCAGCGTGCACAATGGCTACCAGTTTTGGCTTTGGGCATACATCCAACACTTTTTTGATCTGACTCACTTCGGTTACCTTGCCCCAGTCGGTGTCAATTCTGTGCACCTTTGCCCCGCAGCGCTCGGCTATGTCGACCATCCGGCCACCAAAAACGCCGTTGACGCAAATGATGCACTCGTCGCCTGGCTCCAGCAGGTTGACCAGGCAGGTCTCCATGCCGGCCGAACCTGGTGCTGACACAACGAAGGTGAGATTATTCTTGGTAAGCAGTGTTTGCTGCACCATGCTTTTCACCTCGTCCATCATCCTGACAAACTCAGGATCAAGATGCCCAATTAGCGGCGAAGACATGGCCTTCAGCACTCTCGGGTGTGCATCTGACGGGCCAGGGCCCATTAGTACTCTATGAGGGGGATTAAATGGGTAAGTCATAATTGTTCTGGTTTCTTCTCTTATCAAAAATATATTTTTCAGTTACTTACGTCGTCTAAAAGTTTCATCACCGATTCGTAATTTTTTCCTACGGCTTCAGACAGCGCTATTTCACAAGTCTTAGAGGTAGAATAATATCCGTCGTACGTCTCTTGTTTCACTTCAGTCGACTCTTTCTTTGTCGCCGCCTTCGTCAACTCAGGGTAGTAAAACCCACGATCGCCGGCCATGCCGCAGCAGCCAGCAAATTCCGGCACCTTTACCTCCTTAGCACAGGCTTTGCCGATTCGTTTCAACTGATCGAGAGAGCCCATTTTTTGCACCGAACAGACTGGATGAAACGCAATTTTGTCTTTTTGCGCAGAAATGCGCAATTGCGGCAACACTATCTCGGCAGCGAAATCAATTACATCATGAATGGTCAGCTTATCAAACCGAACCTTGTTAGCATCGGAAAGATACGGCCTGCTGGATCTTATGGTCTGAGTGCAGCTTGTCACGTCCAACACCACCGGAATTTTTCCTTCCTGCGAGCTTTGCCAAAGTCGTTCAATAGCCTGGTTGGCAGTAAACTTGTATGCCTCTGCAAAGCCTTTGGAAGAAAAGACTTGCCCGCAGCACGTCCCTTTCAACTGATCGGGCAATACGATATTGATATTGGCTTTTTTGCACACAGACAAAAAAGCCCTCACTCCGTCGCCATCCATCATCCTTGAAATGCAACTTGAGAAGTACACGACTGACTGGCCCTCGCTACGTGCACTACGACCAGACTCAAAAAGCTCCTTCATAGCCGGTTTTTGAAAGTGATTGGACCAGAGCGGCATACCTGGAATGATACGTTTCATTCCCAAAGTCAGCTTTGGCATGAACTGCTGACCGAACAGCTTGTTCAGGAGAAATCCTTTCCAAAGTGCCAGCCTGGTGCCGCTCTCAAGCCATTTGAAATTCCTTGCAACACCAACGGCTACTTTATTTTCAAATGACGAATGGTTTTCCCGCCTTAATCGCTTAACCAAATCGCCTGTATTAATATCAACCGGACAATTGGTAGCGCACATCCCGTCGACAGCACAGGTTTCTATTCCATCAAAAGCATAGTCTTTCAACAGCGCATCTTTCGTAGCATGATCCCCGGCCATTTCTGCCCGCTTGATGGCCCTTCTAATGCCAATTCGCCTCCGGGGGGTTAATGTATAGTCACGACTGGGACAGCTATTTTCACAGAATCCGCACTCAATGCACTTGTCGACCTCTTCTTCCACAATTGGCATCACCTTGAGGTTGTGAACATGGCATTTTTTGTCTTCGGTGATCACAATGCCTGGGTTGAGCAAGTTGTGCGGGTCAATCAACTGTTTCAGCCTTTTCATAACGCTGTAGGCCTCGGGGCCCCACTCTGTTTCAACATAGGCCGACACAGCCCTGCCAGAGCTATGCTCCCCTTTCAAAGCGCCATCGTATTTATTCAGTACCAGGTCAAACAAGTCATCATTGAACTCTTCATACAAAGCGATGGCCTCCGGAGTAGCGTAACTTTGTGACACCACAAAGTGCAGGTTGCCATCCTTCGCATGACCGAAGATGATCCCATTTTCATACTTATGCTTCACGAAAAGCTGTTGAACATCTACGACAGCCTCTCCCAGCCTTTCGACTGGGAAAGTAAAATCTTCCATCAATGCTGACGTGCCTTTCGCCCGCATGCCAGCTACTGAAGGATACATTCCTTTTCGGATTTTCCAGTACAGTGCTTGCTCAGTTGGATTTTGCGTAAAGCTTGGCTCAAACAGCATAGGAAGCTTCGCCAAAGTCGGCTTCGCCATTTCGTATTTAGTGTCCAGCCGCTCCTGCGTACTTTCCTGGTATTCACACAAAATGGCTGATGCCTGCTCAGGCAATGTTTTAATAAAATCAGGAACCCCGGGCATGTTTTCCACCGACCTGAGCGACGCCCGATCCATAAACTCCAGAGCCTCTGCACCTGTATCTCTCAGAGCCGCAATGGTGTTACAAGCCTCGGCCGGACTGTCAAAATAAAGCATGCCAGTCATTTTGAAAGGGAAATCGGGAATAGTGTTCAATACTGCTTCTGCAATAAATGCCAGGGTTCCCTCTCCCCCAATGATCACGTGCGCCAATATATCCAGCGGATGTTCGTAGTCGAGAAAGGCATTCATACAATAGCCCACGGTGTTCTTCTGCTTGTATTTCTTGCGAATGCGGGCGACTAATGTCTTATTTTGTTCAACCTCCTGCTTCAATACAAGCAGACCGTTCGCTACTTCCTTGCAGTCCCTCAGAAATCTATCATAGTCTTCCTTCCTCTCTGTGGAAAAAACCTGCCCATTGGGAAGCACAAAAGTGAGATGCTTCAGTGTGTGATAAGAATTATTGACCACACCACAGCACATGCCACTCGAGTTATTGGACAGGATGCCCCCCATCATGGCAGCATTGATCGAAGCTGGATCTGGCCCTATTTTTTTACCAAACTTCTTTAGGTGAATATTTACATGAGCGCCAATGGCTCCCGGCTCTACCCTAACGGTTTCTCCATTATTCTCAGGTATCACCTTTCGCCAATAATTGCTAAGGTCGGCCAATATGCCATCAGAAACGGCTTGCCCCGACAAACTAGTACCTCCTGCCCGGAACGTAATTGGGATGTTCAGCTCCTGAGACACGGCGAAAAGCCTTTGAATTTCTTCAGCTGTGATGGGCTGCACGACAGCTTTGGGCACCAGGTAAAAATGGCTGGCGTCGCTTGCATAGGCGTAGCGGTCAATCAGGCGTGTTTTCACACGTGGCCTGGGTATTATTTTTAAAAGGGCGTCTTCAAGCATATCTCAAAATATTGAGCTCGGGTTCACGGGCTCATTAACGCTCCATATTAACTGATTTCGGGGAAAAAATCTCAGCTAAACTGATAATCGGTCAACAATGATATATGCGATGGATACCCTGAAATTTTTCACACCAATTTATTATGCATGCATACTATTTTTCTTTACATTTGAAATAGTATGCATGCATACTATTTATTCGAATTACAAAACTTAAAATTCTTCATTAGCCATGGAAACTACAGTTGCCAAAGATGCCATCAAGGGAGGTGAATTTCTGATCAGAGAAACTGAAGCCGACGAGATATTTATTCCTGAGGAGTTTTCGGAAGAGCAGAAAATGATGGCGGAAGCCACAAGAGATTTCATCGAAAAGGAAATCAAGCCAAACGTAGACAGGATGGACAGCCTTGAAGAGGGTTTTATGCCTGGCGTGATGGAAAAGGCGGGTGAATTGGGCCTGCTGGGCATTTCTATACCTGAGCAGTATGGCGGGCTAGGCATGAGCTTTAACACCAGCATGCTCATTGCTGACATTATCAGTTCCGGCGGATCGTTTTCTACTGCTTACGGCGCCCATACGGGCATTGCCACCCTACCCATTTTGTACTATGGCACTGAAGAACAAAAGAATAAATACTTGCCAAAGCTAGCCAGTGGCGAGTGGAAAGGGGCCTATTGCCTCACCGAACCCGATGCTGGTTCCGATGCCAACTCCGGCAAAACAAAAGCAGTTCTGTCTCCGGATGGCAAACACTATCTTATTACCGGGCAGAAGATGTGGATTTCCAATGGAGGTTTTGCTAACCTGTTCATCGTGTTTGCCAAGATAGGCGACGACAAGAACCTAACTGCCTTCTTGGTAGAGCGCACCTTCGGCGGCATCACCATGAATGAAGAGGAAAAGAAGCTTGGTATCAAAGGGTCATCTACCCGCCAAATTTTCTTTAATGATTGCCCCGTGCCGGTCGAAAACATGCTTTCCGACAGAGAAAATGGCTTCAAGATTGCAGTGAACATACTCAATATTGGTCGTATTAAACTTGCGGCCGGCGTTATTGGCGGCTGCAAAGATGTGGCCACTATGAGTACCCAATACGCCAACGACCGCAAGCAGTTCGGTGTTTCCATTTCGTCCTTTGGCGCTATTCAGCACAAATTGGCTGAGATGGCGGTTAAAACCTATGCGATAGAATCGGCCTGCTACAGAGCTGGCCAAAACATCGATGACAAAATCACCGACCTGATAGCGAACGGCATGCCTGAAAATGAAGCCAAGCTGAAAGGCGTTGAGCAGTTTGCCATTGAGTGTGCCATTCTGAAAGTGCATGGATCGGAGGTGCTGGATTTTGTGGTAGACGAAGGTGTGCAGGTTTATGGTGGTATGGGTTTCTCTGAAGAGGCGCCGATGGCGAGAGCCTACAGAGACGCCAGAATCACCCGAATTTATGAAGGCACCAACGAAATCAACAGAATGCTTCTGGTAGGCATGGTATTGAAACGAGCCATGAAAGGCGAGCTGGATATACTGCAACCGGCGATGGCGGTGGCCAAAGAGCTTACGTCAGTTCCCTCCTTCGCATCTCCTGATCTTACCAAGCCCTTTGCCGAAGAGAAAGAAATATTGAAGAACCTGAAGAAGGCCATATTAATGGTAGCCGGCAAGGCGGCTCAGACTTTTGGGCCTAAGCTGAATGACGAGCAGGAAATACTGATGTGCATTGCCGACATGATGATTGAGGTGTATGTAGCTGAATCGACACTACTTAGAACTGAAAAGCTGGTGTCAAAGACCGGAGAAAGTGCCAACGCTCTTCAGGCGAAACTTGCCCGTGTATATTTGACCGAGGCAGTGGAAAAAGTCAACAGCGCCGGAAAAGAGGCAATCGCCGGTTTTGTCAAGGGCGACGAACAGAAAGTGATGCTCATGGGAATGAAGCGGTTTACCAAGATGAGTCCTGTTAACACCATACAGTTGAGGCGTGAGATAGCCAGTGTGATGATAGAGAAATCAGGATATCCGTTAGCATAGTAGGATAAGTGGATAGTGAAATCAAAATCCGCCCCGACAAGGCGGATTTTTTTTGCGTTATAGTCAAAAAGCATGATGCTTTCGGAAGCTTTTTTGTGAATTAGAAATCAAAATGGTGCTTTGATTGTTTACATTAAAAACACCTCTCAAAGATTCAGTTTTAATTATAATACGACTAATTTTGTTCAAACAGGACTAAGTGTATGGATGCATCCTTTCGAAAGCTCACCACCAAGGAAAAAGCGCTAAAAATAAATCTTGACGAAAAAATTTACGGCACCTTTGCTGAAATAGGCGCCGGTCAGGAAACCGCAGCTCATTTTTTCAAGGCAGGGGGAGCATCGGGTAGTATCGCCAAAACGATGTCAGCCTACGACATGACCTTCAGTGATGCCATCTATGGGCCTTGCGACAGGTATGTATGCGAGCCTCGCCTGCATCAAATGCTGGACAAAGAGTACAACCTGCTCACCAAGCGGTTAAGCTACAGAGCCAAGCGAACCACCTTCTTTGCTTTCGCTAACACCGTTGAAACGCTCAATTTCAAAAGAACCAATAAGGGACATGGCTGGATAGGCATCCGGTTTCAGCTCCACCCCAATACACAGCCCAACGACTGCATCATCCACCTTGTGCTGAACGACACTGATGCGCTTTGGCAGCAGCAAGCACTGGGTATAGTTGGCGTTAACTTGCTTTACGCCTGCTATCACTACATGGATCCTGAAGAGTTTATCATTTCTCTGATCGACAACCTAAGTGAGGGCAGAATAGAAATTGACATGTTCCGCCTGGAGGGGCCCGACTTCCACCATGTGGACAACCGCCTGATGAGCTTGAAGCTGGTTAAAAACGGGTTGACGCAAATGGCGATGTTTGGTGCGAACAGAGATGTGCTGCAACCGTCGGAAGCATTGTACAAAAAGAACGTCCTTGTTCTTCGTGGAAGATTCCGGCCGGTGACACTTGTCAATGTGGACATGATGATTGCTGGCTTGAGGCAGTTCAAAAAAGAAGCCGACGTTGACCCGAAGAAACTCATAGTGCTTTCGGAGCTTACTCTCAATGACCTAACCAAGGATGGTAAAATCGATGAAAATGACTTCCTTGACAGGGTCGACATCCTTTGTTCGCTTGGTCAAAATGTAATCATTTCAAATTATCAGGAGTATTACAAACTAGCCACCTATTTCGCTCAATACACAAGGGGGAAAAAAATCGGGATTATACTTGGCTTCAACAACCTGCTTAGGATTTTTGATGAAAAGTACTACTCAGACCTAAATGGCGGAATTCTACAGGCCTTTGGTGAGCTTTTCGGTATAAATATTAAACTGTTTGTTTACCCCTACATCAAAGACTTTGAATCCAAAGAATTGATGACTTGTGCCAATTTTAAGCCAGCCGGGCACCTCAGACACCTCTACGATTACCTTCTGGAAAACAAAAAAATAGAAGACTTATCGAAAGTAAATGAGAAAAATTTGAGCATCATTTCGGACAAAGTCCTGGCAATGATACAAAATGGAGAAGATGGTTGGGAGCAATTTGTTCCGCACAAGGTGGCTGCCGCTATTAAGAAAAACCTCCTTTTTGACTACCCCTCACCGGTTGCTATGGAAGAAGATGACTAGCGCTTTTTATTGCTTTGTTTGGAGCGCTGGAGCCTATAGTCTTTAATAATTTCGAGAAAGTTGGCTTTGAGCGAAACGCTCTTTAAGAAAATTGAATAACTTTAATGTTAAGTAATTTTTTAAGTCCCTTGCAGTCTTATGAAGCTGTAAGATGCTGATTGAAACGCTTTGTGAAGCCAACCTAACCTTTGTAAACAAAGTAGCATTTTAGACTTCTACCTAAACCAATACGTGATGCAATTCAGATTAAGTAGCATTCTGTTTTTTCTTATTTTTCTATCTCTGTCCATTCATTCTAACCTCTCTGCTCAGACTTGGGAATCACTGCTGGATAGCAGCGATTACTACTTCGATACCGATCAGAAAAGGTCTCTGATGTATTTGCAGGATGCCTATAATGTGCTGAGTGCCCAAAACGCAGGTAAGCCCACCGGGCAGGAAGCCGTGCTGCTAAACAATCTCGGAATGCTCTATTGGGACCTGGACGACCTGGGTAATAGCAAGAAGTATCTATTGAAATCTGTTGAAACCTGGCGAAATCTTGGGCAAACCAGCAATGAGGATTACGCAAATGCTTTGACCAACGCAGCCAATGTTAGTAAGATCTTGGGAGATTTTGGAGCATCAGAGCGGCTTTACAAAGAGCTGGTACAAGTGATTGGTGCAATTAAAGGGGATAGCAGTACGGACTATATCAAGGCAATGCAGGAACTGGGAGCCTTCTATGAATACATAGGCGAATTGGAGATGGCCGTCGTAAATTTTGAGAAGGCCCATACGCTGCTCGAACAAAATCACTCGACTGTAATGTTTCTGATGGCTAACTCCTATAGCGACCTCGGAAGAATCTACATTAAACTGGGGCAACCCGACAAAGCATTTTCTTTTATCCAACACAGCGACGAGCTGTATGAGGCCAATTCACTCACTCACAAATTAGAATACCTTGAAAATCTGGAGCACCTGGGGATAGTGTATGAGTATTTGGGTAAATACGGGGAGTCTGAAAGAGTGCTTCTGAAAACGCTTGAGCTGAAAAAGAAGAGGGAAGGAATTGACCAGGGACTTATTTTGGAAACATTGAATGACCTGGGAATTCTATACATAGACCTGGGTAACTATGAAAAGGCAGGAGGTCACCTGCAGGAGGCCTTTGTTCTCAGTAAGAAAATATTTGGCCCCCGGCACCCCAACTACGCCACCGCTGCGAACAACCTGGCCAGTTACTACAACGACAGAGGCGACTTAGACAAAGCTTTTGAGCTCTTCAAGGAGGCAGCTGATATATACAAGGCCAACTATGGAGAATACTACCCAAAGTACGCTACTTCACTCAACAACATAGCTGGAATCCGTCGGACTCAAAAAAAATATGATGAGGCGAAAAAATACTATGAAGACGCCCTAAGGATAGACAAAGTAGTTTTGGGGGAAAGTCATCCTGACTATGCCACTTTGATCAACAACATGGCCGTGCTCTACTCGAACACAGGGGATCATCAAAGAGCGGAGGCACTTTATCTTCAGGCGCTAAACCTGCGAAAAGTGAGCTTGGGCGAAAATCACCCTTCTTATGCTCGGTCGTTGGAGAATCTTGGCCTGTATTATATCACACATGATCAACCAAAAAAATCAGGTGAATTTTTCAAGGAGGCTATCAAAATACAGGTTGGGCAGGTAGCGAAAATATTTCCTGCTCTTAGCGAAATTGAAAGGGAAGTTTTTTACAACACGGTTCGGGAGGATGTAGAGCGCTTCAACACTATAGCGCTTAAGCTTATGAAAGAGTCCCCGGCGATACTGGGAGACCTATACGACAACCAACTGGCAACAAAGGCTATTATTTTCTACGCCTCGGACAAAGTGAGGAAGAATGTACTCGCCAGCGGTGATGAGCAATTGATCCAGGACTTTATTCTCTGGAAGACGCTGAAAGCCCGTCTGGCAAAGTTTTACCAGGTGGGTACAGCCAAGCTCAAGGAGATGAATATCAATATTAATGAACTTGAGGTCAACATTAATAATCTTGAAAAGAAACTGGCTTACCAGTCATCCTACTTCACCTCTGGAGATGATAAGCAATACAGCTGGGTCGACATTAGAAGAAACCTCAAGGAAGGCGAGGCGGCTGTAGAAATTGTCAGATTCCGGGAGTTCAAAAGCCTGTACGGCGACAACGACAACCTCATCTACGGTTTCTCGGATCACATACAGTATGCCGCCCTAATTATTAAGCCCGACTCATACACGAACCCCGAGCTGGTTCTGCTCGACAATGGCAATCAACTCGAAAAACAATATTACTCAGCGTTTTTCAATTCTTTGAAATTTGGTGTAACAGACAACGAAACCTACGTGCAGTTTTGGGCCAAAATACAGGAACGTTTAGGTGGCGTGAAAAAAATCTATTTCTCTCCTGATGGGGTCTACAATAAGTTTAACCCTGAAACATTATTCATTCCTGATCAAAAGAAATACCTGGCCGATTTGCTTGACGTAAATTTTGTCACGAGTACCAAAGACGTTGTAGAATTCAGCAGAGCCGAAAAAAACAATGAGAAAACAGCCATCCTTATCGGTAATCCTGACTATGGTCACATTCCCAGTGAGCTGGCAACAAATAGCAAAACAGCCTTTATCAATATGTTCCAGCCCCTGCCAGGAACCATGGTTGAAATACATGCCATTGATGATATGCTGAGAGACTCTGGTTGGAATTCTAAAATAAGTACAGATAAGCTAGCTAGAGAAGAAAGAATAAAGGGTCTGGTAAGTCCTAAGATTCTACATATATCTACCCATGGTTACTTCCTTGATAATCCACCATTTATTTCAAAGAATGTTAACACCACTGACACTAACCCGTTATTCAAGTCAGGTCTTGTGCTTGCTGATGCCAACAATTTCTTTGTAGACTATGTGACAGGAAAGGATGCAGACCTGGAGTCGGAAGATGGTATTTTAACTGCCTACGAGGCAATGAACCTTAACTTAGACAACACAGACCTTGTGGTATTGTCTGCCTGTGAGACAGGATTGGGAGAAGTAATGAATGGCGAGGGCGTTTATGGTCTTCAGAGAGCTCTTAAAGTGGCCGGAGCCAGGAACCTGATCCTGAGTTTGAACAAGGTTGATGACGAGGTCACTAAAGACCTGATGATTTCCTTTTACAAGTACTACCTGAGTTCGGGAAACATCCGGCAGTCATTTCGAAAGGCACAGATGAACGTAAGGGAGAAATATGAAAGTCCCTATTTCTGGGGTTCATTCATTCTGATTGGAAAAGGCTGATTCCAATCTTGAAATTTATACCCAGCGACGCAATCCTCTGGAAATGTACTATAGTACCTTTTCACAGGTTCAAAGGGCTCTCTTGAAAATTAGAATCTATCTGTATTTCTGGGGGATTGATTTTTGGGATGGGTGTTTTGTACTTGCATAAAAAAGCGAAAGATGCAAGCCTATCCGGCTGGAGAAGCCCGGTCTGGCGAGACACATTGAACCAGTTTTGCTTTTTTATTACCGTCAATTTGCGGAATCGAATAACACTCCTTTTGAATTTTATCCCCCAGATTTTTTACTTGATCCGAAAATTATATGAAGGGCCTCCTTGCAAATTAAAAACCCAGAAAAAGCTTTAACCAGCCTATTTCCGGGTTGTAACTTCTTGATATACCCACTGTTAACAGCTAATAGTCAGGAAATACCGTTTTTTCTCATGGTAGTCCTTCCAAGACTCCCCAACTTTAGTTGGACCCTTAGACAAGCCTTAGCGACAAACAAAGGGTCTGAAGGTACTTACTGCTAGTAAGAAACGTAAATATCAATTATGTCTCCCGGATTCAGTTGGTAGCCATTCAGGTTGTTCAATTCAAGCAACAGCTCTTCAGGAAGGTTGAATTTTTCAGCTATCGATATGATAGATTCTCCCTTTTTTACCTTGTACTGTTTGTAATTGACGGCATGGTCATTCAATTCAACCAGGAGACTCAGGCTTGGCTTGATGCCGTTCTTCCCCTCGATCCTAATGGGTGTATATGGCTTAACAACTTCCGATTGCAAGCCATTCATCGCTTTTATCCTATCTGCCTGCAAGTTGAATGCCCTGGCGATAGCATCAATAGAAGCGCCGGGTCGGGTTACGTAAATCTTCGCCAGATCAGTTTGTAATGGTTTTGTAGAGTATACCTCAAGCTCCACCCTTCTGTTAAATGCCCGTCCATACGCCGTAAGGTTACTGGCCACAGGGTCACCTTCTCCGTTGTAGTAAACAGTCAAGGCAGTTTCGTCCACACCATGACTTACAAGATATTTATAAACAGCGTCTCCCCGCAAGTCAGACAGTCTGTGATTGTAGTCGTGTTCTCCCTGGCTATCAGCATGTGCATGAATTTCGATCTCAATTTCAGGGTTCTGCCTGTATAACTCGATCAACTTATTCATCGTCACAATGCCCTCATCCCGAATATTGGTGGCGTCGGAGTCGAAATAGACGCTCTCATAGTTCAGCACAATGTATCCATCTTTGTACCCACGCACCTGCAAGTCTTTGATGAAAAAGTTATCAGGCTTGATCGACGACACAGTCTGACTGTTTGAGAGAATCTTATAAGCCTTGTTCCCGTCCAAATAATCGAATACAAACTCCCCGTTTTGGTTTGTATAACCTACCTTGATTGTTTCACCAGCACTATTTGCCAGTACTACCGGATAGTTCGAAAGAGCTTTACCACTTTTAATATCTACCAAACGCCCTTGAATCTTGATATTCTTAAACTCTTCAGTTTGGTATTGATCAACACTGGCCATGACCATACCCGACTCAACGTACTTGTTTTCGAGATCAATCTGATCACCAAAAATCGTGTTTGACCTTGCCCTTACGTTTATCAATGTCCCCACTAAACTTCTCTCCTCTGCATTCAAACTGTTGTTAACCGCTCTGTCCTTTGTCAACAGTTCCATCTGGTTCCTGCCTTGAGAATAGTTAAAAGCCTCGGTTAAAATCAAGTGATTGAAAGTCTTTCGGATTTCAGGGTTGTAGTTCTTGTATTTGATAAAATCATCCTTGATTGCTCCCATTTCAGCCGCAGAGAGTTGATCTTCGGTCATAAACTTTGCCATCCTCCTGGCCATGCGCTTCTCTTCCGAATCGAACTCAGCAAACCTTTGTTTGTCTTCTTCAAACATCTCCGGGTGACCCGTGTAGTCATTATTGATCAGCGATACAGCCACAATCCTATCAATAGCTTGCCTTTTACTCGTGGGCAAGCTTTCATAAAGTGTCCTTTGGTCAGCGGTCATACTTACCGTCGCCCGACCTGAAGCCACCTTTGACACTGCATTTCCAGATTCGGGCTCACCAGCCTCGTCTCGCCGGTCGACTATGATCTGACCACCATCGCTTGAAGCAAGGTTACTGCTTGTGGAGACAGCCGGAGAGTTTTGCTTCGTACTATTTGTATTACCTGAACTGCTTGTCTTCGAGTTGCCTTGAGCAAGGGCCTGGTCGCTAACTGATTTTGATGAACCAGCGGCATTGCCAAACGAAGAGGTAGCCATTGGCCTATTGGACTGACTTGCGATAAGCTGTGAGGGCTCAGATGCATTTTCGTCGAGTGCCAACAGCGGCTTACTGGCTAGTTTATCGTAGCTACCGGCCCCGGACACCATTCTTGCAAATCTCAACTTTTCCTCCTCGCTGAGAGCACTGTAAGCATTCTTATTGGCACCAGTTAATAAATTACCCACTTCGTCCACGACTACATTTCCGTTTGTTTTGGTGTTCAAACTAGTGAGCAGCAGGGTCTGTTTTGCCGTAGCGTGATTAAAAATATACTCATCTGAAAAAGACAAGTTCCGAAGCCTTCTAACAAGAATTTTGTCAATAAGCGCCTTTTGTCCAGCCGGTTTCTTATTGTAAAAATCAAGATCCGCCGGAGTAATGCTCTTATCAAAATCTGACGGTTTCGCCGCCAGAAACGCCGTCACAAGTCTGTCAATAGACTGTTGTTCTTCAGTAGGCAAATTCTGGTAGAATACTTTGTCGTTGTCGTTCAACGAGAAATCGCTTTCAAGTGCCAGGTTCTTTAGTTGGCTAACTATGGAAGCCTCGGCCCGTTCCATAGATTGCTCGTCCTGCTTTTTGAGAAAAACATTTGTGTTCACACCGAGTGTTAGATTTTCGATTGATTTTTTCTGAAGGAGGTAACTCCGTGCCAACGTTTTTACCTGAGTTTGATCCGCAGCAGGCAAAGACTGGAAATACTCGTCTTGTACTTCCTTGCCACGATACTCCGTCACCTTCAGAGCAATGTACTGGTCTATCTTTTCTTTGGCATCCTTTGAAAGTTGTTCATAGTATGCCTTCTCCTCATTGCTTAGCGACACATTTAGCCCCAAACCGTCTTCTTCAAGATAAGACGACACCATCCTGTTGATTGAATACTTATCGCCTGTAGAAAGCTGCTGGTAGTAAAACTCATCTTCGGTTCTCACAGCTCTAAGGTCTCTTTCTGACATCTTCCTTACCCTGGAATTGACAATTCTCTCAATCTTCTCCTTGTCTGATTCAGATAAGTTGTCATAAAATGCCTGTTGCTCGGCTGTAAGCATTGCTTGCGTATTGAACATACGTGCCGCAAGAAAATGAGAGATCACTTCTTCGACCTTTTCTATGTCGTTGGTGTCGAAATTATAGTCATCTGAGAAGACGGAGCTGCGGCCAGCCACCACATCTTCTTCCAGAATTTCAGCAATAATTTCCTGGTCGGTCTCAATGTGGAAGGTATAAATATCCTGCCCTCCCACTCCGCCGTCCCGGCCCGACGTAAGATAGCCACTTTGCTCTCCCAATATAAAAAACCAATCATCCCGATTTGAATTATATGGAAGACCCATATTATAAATCTCTGAATTCTCGAAGTTATTTCCGTTCGTCATGAATATATCAAACCCTCCAAACCCTCTGTGTCCATTGGAGGCAAAGAAAAGAACGCCCTCTTCCTGATCATAAAACGGAGTGGCTTCGTCCATGCTGGTGTTGATAGCAGATCCGAGGTTGATAGCAGGCCCCCAATTGTCATTGCCAGCATCTACGCTGTACCAAATATCTGTCTGGCCAAATCCACCAGGTCGATCGGAAACAAAAAATAGCGTATCATTTCCCGGAGACAATGATGGATGCCTTGAAGTAGTGTTTTTTGCATTTATGTTTGCATTCAGAGGCTTTGGCTCACTCCATTTGCCATCGATAAGCTCCGATTTAGATATCTGAGAAGGTGTTGACGACCCAGCTGGCGGATTGTAGGTAAAGTAGACTTTCGTATTGTCTCTGTTAAAAATACCGGATCCCTCTCCGTTTTTAGTATTCAGGTTGGAAAACTTATCTTTATTTCCAATTTCTGTCCACGCATCTCCCGAATGCTCAAACCTGAAAAGATCAGCTGTTGACTGCCCCAGCCTTGCATCAAACACAGAGCCTGTCGATGATTTTCTGGAGGAAGACATCATAAGAGAAGCGTCCCCCTTAAATATAAAAGGAGCATAATCATCGTATTGCGTATTGACCGGAGATGGCAGCACCTTGAATTCGGCATGCCGAACCGGGTTAGCCATCTCGTTAAGAGCCAGGAGACAACCTTCTTTTTCTACAAGCGCCTGTAGCCTGAGTGTCTTAAACGCCAGCATTCTATCAGGATTAGTATTATACCACTTCAGGTAAACCTGAAAATTCTCCATCGCCTCCTGGTACTTTCCATTGAGCTTTTGCATCAAGGCAAAATAATATCGGCTCGTCGGATAGTTGGCTTCAGAAAGGTTAATCATCTTTTCATACTGAAGCTCAGCTTCCTGATACTTAAAAGTGTACCTATAGCACTCAGCTAACTGAAAAGTGGCCAGCTGGTTGTTCGGTTCTTCTGCAAGTGCCTGAAGGTAAAACTGTGCCGCCTCAGCATAATGTCCATTTCTAAACAGTTCATCAGCGTGCTCATTTAGCTGAACAGCTCCCTGACCAAAGGCAGCAACCGTTAAACCCAGAAAAGCCGCAAATGCTAGAGATAGTTTCTTCATAACTAAAATAATGGATTAGACGAGCTACCGCCCTTCTTATCCTTACCTAACGTGTAAGTTAATGAAATTTCA
The DNA here is from genome assembly GCF_963974565.1 of uncultured Imperialibacter sp. NCBI lineage: Bacteria > Pseudomonadati > Bacteroidota > Cytophagia > Cytophagales > Flammeovirgaceae > Imperialibacter > uncultured Imperialibacter sp. Next base: position 145,074 of record NZ_CAXBCJ010000018.1, read on the forward strand.
AAAGATGGCACAAGCGATTCGTTTGGCTCTGTAAACAAATAAGCTTTGTTCAGGTCATAGCTAAAAGCCATCTGCAGGTTATTATTCTGAAAGCCGGTTGTGAAAATGAAAGAATCCCTCAATCGATACCAAACTCCGAAGGTAAGGTAGAGGTTGTTTGCTTTGAGTGAGCGGTTGTCGCTAAAGCTGTAGCTGACGTAGCTTCCCATATTAAACTGATAGCGATTATCGGTGGAATAGTAAAAAATTCCATTGGGAGACCACCTTAACTTATGGGAGATGCTAAATTCCATACCGCCATGATAGGTCATGAACATTGGCTTACGAGCTACCTCCCCTCCCATAAAAGAGGTATTTGGCCGATTCAAGTTCTTGAATGAGAACCCTGAGAAGGCGCTATACTTATAAAGCCTGTATGTTCGGGCGGGGTTAAAGTAATAGGTCAAACCCGCATTGAAGACCGGGTAATGCACCATATCGTTGAACTGTGCAGACGGGTCTGCCGCATTCGGGTCAAAGCCAGAAACCAGGTATGGTGTATACTGCGATCCCCACTGTAGATTACCGAAATTAATGCTTTCATTAAAATACCCCCCCTGGAGCCCGAAGATTACGTAGTCTGGACTAAAGTCGCCCAACCTAAGGTTGTAGGCGGTGGAAACCATAAAACCATTGTTCTTGAAAAAGTTATCACCAATACTCTCGCTGAAAGCTGTTAAGCCAATGCCCCCAAACTGTCGTGCATTAAATCCACTCGAAACGAAAGGATAGAGTATCGAAAACTGTGAAAGTTCGTTGGAAATTCCAGAAGTTTGAAACTGTCTTTTGTGATTAAGAGATACCTGTAAATCGGGCGGAATGCCCGCAAACGAAGGATTCAAAAACAAAGATGAGGTATAGTACTGCGAAAATTGGCTGTTCTGTCCAGAGGCACTAAAAGCGAAGCAAGCCAACATAAGAAAACATATATATTTCAGCATATTCGTCATCTTATTAGCATTACCTGCCCAGTTTTCGACACTTTTCTTCCATTAAAAAACTCAAACTTTGCGGAGTAAAAATAATACCCACCTGACGCCGGTTTCCCGCTTTTAAGCAAGCCATTCCATCCGTTGGTCTGCGCATCCGACAAATCGTTGGTCTCATACAAAACGTCGCCAAAGCGATCATAGATTTTGAATGAAAACCCATCAGGAATCACCTTCTCACTGTAAAACTTCAAGACCTGGTCTTCCTCATTGACTGACAATGGAGAAAAAGCGGTTGGGATATAGGACACACCGTCGGCAGGTACCTTAGGGGAAAGGGCTACAGCCAGGTACCTTTTTGTGAAACTTTTTTCTCCAGTAAGCAGACCTGAGGAAAACAAGTCAGGATCTTCGACAGAGTCATCTGTTGTGAACAAGTTTGTAAATGGCTCGTCAAGTGACTCCGCCTCTGCCAGCGCAGGCGTGGCGCTATCAAATGCAATGTCATTTCGGTTCTGGCTGCTTTCGAGGTCAGCGCCCACATAGTCGACGGTTACTTTGCTGCTATCAAATCTGCCCAGCGCAGTTTCAATATCCCAATAGTAGTCTTCGGCAATACCTACCAAAAGCCGATCCGGAAAAGGTGCTTGAGAAAAAGCACCAACTTCCACACCTATGAGGGGGTTTTCACCAAAAACATTCTCCAGATAAACGGGTAAATAGAGTGCGTCATTTCCGACTGGAAAGAACTTATACCCAAGCCCACGGTGATAAAGTTTTCCCTCCGAGTAAGAGTTGTCGCTGCCACCAAGCACCTCTGCTCCATCTTCAATGACCAAATAGCTACCAGGGTTAGCGTCCACATAACCTTTAACAAAGTTGATCATTCCAACCACCCTCACGGTGTCTCCGGTAAATAGCGTTGTGCCAGTTGAATTCACCACAATGCTGTGCACATCGGTAGGCGTACTTGAGAATGTTTGGTCAGATGTACCGTCCAGTTCAATCTCACCATCTATACCGTTATAGGTGCCTGTGTTGCTCCAATCGCCAGAAACTCTGATGAGGCCTACATTTTCCAAATTACCCGTATTGTTGATGAGGCCATTGGAGTCCAATATTGGTGGCGTTGGGGCGTTGTTACTGATATTCAACCTGTTTTCGTTGTTGACAGTGCCATCCACAACCAACAGTCCCTCGTCATACACCTGCCCTTTGTTGGTAAGGTCTCCACCAATTTTAAGGCTGGCTGAACTTCCTACTTTCAACTGAACGCCCGATGGGGTATAAAGCCCCTGAGCTGCCACCGAAGCAGCGGCAAGTAAACTGAGCGATATGGTAGCAAGTACCTTATTCATTGGTTTTGGTCGCTGACTTGATCCCCATCTGCTCTTTAATAAGGTCGATGTCACTCTTCATGGAAGAGTTTTCCATTTGCAACTGCGCCATTAACTTCATTTGCATTTCGGAAAGCTTCATTTGTTTGTCAAGCGCTGCTTTCATCTCTTCTTTAGTCGTCTTTTCATCACTCAGGTCTGCCATTAACTTCTCTATCAGCTTCTGCTGCTCTTTGATGGCTTCGATGAGGACGGGGATAAGTTCGGTGTAGTTCACAGATTTGTAGCCTCTGCTATCCTCTTTCACCATATGGGGGAAAAGCTTTTCAATCTCCTGAGCAATGACACCAAAGTGAATTTCGGTATCTGCGTCGGCTTTGTAGTTGTAAGAAAGACCTTCTGACGCAAGAATTTTATCGAGCGGGCTGTCAAGAGGTTTGATGTTTTCTTTTAGGCGGATGTCGGAATTGCCGAATACACCAGTTGACGAAATCGTCAAGGATGTGCCTGCTGCTGTTTCGTCATATGTCCTACTAGTAGCATCCGCTAAGGCTGTAACCGTCAATCCAGTAACAGTTGCGGCTCCTGTTGAAAGTGTTCCTGAAGTAACTATGTTCTGCGTTCCAAAACTGGGGCTTATCTTCGTACCTGCAATCGCCGCAGCTGAATTAATATCAGCATCCACTATCTCATCGTTAGTGATAGCAGCACTTGTCACTGTCGTCAAATAACCAGCATCATTGTTGAGCAAACTCACATCTTCACCTTCAACCATCACGCTGGCTTGTAATTTTGATGCGCTTATCGCTGCCGCTGAATTAATATCAGCATCCACTATCTCATCGTTAGTGATAGCAGCACTTGTCA
>NZ_CAXBCJ010000019.1:0-133796 GCF_963974565.1 uncultured Imperialibacter sp.
GACAGACTGAAGCTTAATATTTAAAGACTGACACAGTTAATGTAATACTACCAACAGAGTAGGCATTCTATAAATGAATCAGCATTTATAAGGATCGGATAGAGTTCTTCTGTAAAGGCGTCATTATGCCAGCCCCTCACTCCAAAGTAGCAATGCCCACCCCATCACCACACCAGTTTGTTGCAAATGACACCTCAAGTTTCCATCTATTAATGGTAAATTGAGAAACTTAAACACCCTCAATAATTGAAGATGAATCGAAGAACATTTGTTAAGTCTGCCGGTGCGCTGTCGGCAGCTGCGCTGGTACCACTCACCGGCTTTTCAGCAGCCAGGAAGCCAAAATACAAAATGGGCTTGCAGCTCTTCACCATCAGAGATGCCATGGCCAAAGACCCGGTCAGCACACTAAAGCAGGTCAAGACGCTGGGCTATCAGGACACGGAGATCTTTGGCTACGACGGCGCAAAAGGCACCTACTACGGCATGAAGGCCGCCGACTTCAAAAAGCTCCTGAACGACCTGCAACTCACCGCCACCAGCGGGCACTATGATTTTTCTTCGTATTTCAATCAGCCCATGGACACGCTGCTCGGCTACCTCGACCAGTGCATAGAAGGCGCCAAAGTGATCGACGCCAAATACATCACCTGGCCCTGGCTGGCACCCGACTACCGCACACCCGACAATTTCAAAGCGCTGGCCGACAAGCTCAACCAAATGGGCGAGCGGGTGCAATCGGCCGGGCTCGGCTTTGCCTACCACAACCACGACTTCGAGTTTGCTCCGCACAATGGTGTTAAAGGGTATGACATCATTCTGAGCGAGACAGACCCCCAGCTTGTCAAATTACAGATGGACATGTACTGGGTGGTGCGCTCCTCCAACTCAACTCCTGCTGAGCTTATTGCTGCCAACCCGGGCCGCTACGTGATGTGGCATATCAAAGACATGGACAAAGTGACCCAGGATTACTCCGAGCTGGGCAACGGCTCCATCGACTACATCAAAATGCTATCGACCATCGACGCCGATGCGCTGCAATATTACTACCTGGAGCAGGGCGGCAACTTTGCCACCAACTCCATGCAGAGCATCACTGACAGCGCTGAGTATTTTAAGAAGCATCTGCAGAAGTACTTGTGACCGGCTTTGCTGCCATTAAATCAGTCCCTTTTTCAGGCAATAGGCCACCAACTGAGTGGTGTTTCTGCAATGAGATTTGTTGAGCACATTGCGTTTGTGGGTGGTTACCGTGGTGTCAGCGATAAAAAGCTTTGCTGCGATTTCTTTTACAGCAAGGCCTTCTCCCAGTAACCTCACAATCTCAAGCTCTCTTTTGGTAAAAACAGGCTTAGTTGAACGAATGGCTGAAACCTCTCTTTCAAAAACGTCAATACCCAGGTAGGACGGCTCTCCGTTGAGACCAATGAGCGACAGCCGGTAATTGTTGGTGGAGGTAATATGCGAGATGTCGGTGTGCACACCCATCACCTTCAATAGCGCTCCGTCTGTCGTGGTAGCCAGGGTAATAGTTTGCATATTGAACAGCTTGTAAGTGCCGTCTTTTACCCTTTCCCTGAAGCAGTAGCTGACCTTGTAATTCACCATTTTTTCAGGTGCCACCTTGTTTTTGAGGAAATGCGCCACATAATCCTCGCACTTCAAAAGAAAATCTAAATCGTCGGGGTGCACAATGTTGACCAGTTCGCTTATAGGCTTACCTGTTACGTCAATGCCCAAAATGGCTGTGAGGGTGCTGCTTGCCTTTTCGAAAGTGAGCGTGGGAGAATCTAAAATATAATAGTAAAAAGGCCCGGGGCAGAAAAAGGAAGCAACGAGCTCCTCTACAGGTACTTTTTGCAGGGAAGCTGACTCCTTAGCCAGGTAGTTGTCGTGTGATTCAAAAATCTGGTGAAGTATCTGGTTTTTATCCATCTGTCGTACTCATGCTCAAGGGCTCAACCAGAACCCTGTTCTCTTGCCAACATGGTTCAATACCCAGATCGGCCTAATGGTAACCTCGTGGCAGGGACAGGCAGTCGAAATGGCGGTTGCTACTTCACCTCAAATGCATCCGCTTCTTTGTAAAACGGATACCTGTTTCTGAAAGCAGCCATTTCCTCGTAGTTGAGAGTTGCCTCTAGTATACATTCTTTGCCCTCATTGAAAACGAGCTCTTCACCTTTGTGGTTGTAGGCGGCGGAATGCCCCAGGTACTGTGCTTTCACGCCATCCACTCCTATGCGGTTGACGCCAATACAATACGACAGGTTTTCTATGGCTCGGGCTTGAAGTAGCGTGTCCCACGCATTGACTCTCGGCGCTGGCCAGTTGGCCATGTACACCAGCAGATCGAAAGAAGCTGTGTCGTCTTCCCATTTGTTGCGGGCCCACACAGGGAAGCGCAGGTCGTAGCAGATCATAGGGCAAATTTTCCAGCCCTTCCATTCAAAAATCAGCCGCTCAGTGCCCGGAGTAAATCCATCGGCCTCACCAGCGAGCGCAAACAGGTGGCGCTTGTCGTACTGATGGTGGGTGCCATCAGGCAGCATGGCTATGAAGCGGTTGTAGTACTGGCCCTTTTCTGTCACGATATAGCTGCCAAGTATCGCCGCCTGAGTCTGTGCTGCCTGCTGCTTCATCCAGCGGAAGGTCTTGCTGTTCATGGGCTCAGCCAACTCTTTGGCTTTCATGCTGAAGCCGGTGGTGAACATTTCGGGCAGCACAATGATGTCCGGTTTGTTCCTGATCTTCCATATTTTTTCCTCAAACATGTGGAGGTTGGCTTCAATGCTTTCCCAATGAAGATCGGCTTGTATGAGGGCTACTTTAAGATCCTGCATAGTTTTTCGGCTCCTTGAATGATGGTTTCGTCCTGCTTGGCAAAGCAGAACCGCAATACTTTGTGGTCGGTGTGGTTGTGATAAAACACCGACACCGGGATGCTGGCCACTTTCATTTCTTTGGTCAGGCGTATGGCCAGATCGTAGTCATTCTCTTTTGTTATTTCGTCATACGACATCACCTGAAAATACGTGCCGTGGCTCGCCAGCGGTTTCCAGTCGGTGCCTTTGATACAATCGAGAAACAGGTCTCGCTTTTTCTGAAACATGGGGCCAATGCCCGAATAATGATCGCCCGAGCTCAGGTAAGCGGCAATACCAGCTTGCATCGGCGTGCTAACGCTGAATGTGAGGAATTGGTGTACCTTTTTCATTTCCACCATCAGCTCAGGGTGGGTGACCATATAGCCTATTTTCCAGCCCGTCACGTGAAAGGTTTTTCCGAAGGAGAACACAGCAATGGCCCAGGGCTTCAGGCTGGGACTTGAGAGCAGGCTGTGGTGCTTTTTTCCTTCAAAAATGATGTGCTCATAGGCCTCATCGCCGAGGATGTAAATGCCGTGTTTGTGTGCCAGTCGTTCCAGCTGCTCCAGGTCACTCTCCGCCAAAATGGCACCGCTGGGGTTATGGGGCGTGTTCACTACGATCATGCGGGTGCGGGACGTGATGCTGTCTTCTACCTGGTCCCATGGAATGCTGTAATCCGGAAAATTGAGGGGAATAGGCACCATAGTGCCGCCTGCCAGGGCAATGCAAGGTTGGTACGAATCGTAAGCCGGCTCAAACACAATTACCTCATCTCCCTCCTTTACCAGGGTAAGGATGGCACAAACAATCGATTCCGTGGCACCGGCCGTTACCATCACTTCGGTTGCCGGGTTGGGTGTCCAGCCGAAGGTATGCAGCACCTTTTCTGAAATGGCTTTCAACAGCGGTGGGAAGCCAGGCATGGGGGCGTACTGATTCAGCCCGGCCTTCATGGCCTTCATCACTTCCTCTGCCAGCTCTTCCGAAATAGGGAAATCAGGGAACCCCTGCGAAAGGTTAACGGCCCCCTCATCCAGCGCCAGTTTCGACATCACTGTGAAAATACTGGTACCTACGTCTGGCAGCTTCGAAGAAATGGGCGTCATGCAGTTATCTTTTCACGGGAATTTTCAAACGATAGTCAGCCGACACTTTGCCCCTGCTGATATTCACAAGTTTATTCTTGATAATCCTCTTTTTGAAAGCAGTGAGATGGTCAGTGAAGAGCACGCCTTCAATGTGGTCGTACTCATGCTGAATAATACGGGCCTTCATGCCTTCGTATGTCTCTGTATATTCTTTCCAGTGCTCGTCGTAGTAGTTCACCGTGATGCTGTCCGGCCGTTGCACATCGTCCCTCACGCCGGGAATACTCAGGCAACCTTCTTCCATCACGACAGGCTTGCCATCTCTTTCTACAATTTTGGCATTGATGAACACCTTCCTGAATCCCGACAATTCGGGTTCTTCAAGCGGTGACCCATCCACCACAAACAGCCTGATAGACATGCCTATTTGCGGCGCTGCCAACCCAATGCCACTAGCACTTCGCATGGTTTCAAACATATCCAACACAAGCTGCTTTACATCAGATCCCTTTTCTATATCAGCCGCCCTCTTCCTCAATACGGGATCACCATATACTACTATAGGGTAAATCATAATCTATTACTCTCCATGTACGACTGCAGTATAATCACTGCACTTATTTTATCTACGTTTCCTTTAATTCTCCTGTCCTTTTTCTTCATGCCCCCGGCAATCATGGTGTCCATGGCCATTTTGGAGGTGAAACGCTCATCAATCAAATGAATGGGCATTTCCGCAAATTCCTTTTTTAGCTGCACCAGAAACCGGTTGACCAGCAGCGTGCCGTTGGTGTCGGTATTGTCCAGTTTTTTTGGCATTCCCACCACGAAAGCATCCACAGTTTCCTTTTGCAAATATTGCTTTAAAAACGCAATAAGTTCATGCGATCGAACCATTTCGAGCGACGTGGCAATCAGTTGTAAGGGATCGGTGACGGCTATACCAGTTCTTTTGCCTCCGTAGTCAATGGCAAGAATACGCCCCATGTGCTAGTTCCAGCGGATTTTTCTGTTGATCAACTCCTGCACACTCTTTTCAAGCATGAGCGCCTTGGGGAAAAGCACTTCGTCCTCAATAGACGCATGTTGTACCAACTCTTTGTCAAATGCCTTGAACTCCTCATAAATAACCTTCAGGTGAAGGTCATTGTTAGGGTTATGCTGGTAATCACCAGTTATTTCTCTTATGCCTTTCAATTCATCTTCCGTATGGTCGTGATCGAGCGCCGCCTCCTGAATAGAGTACGACTCCAGCATGTAGAACAATTTACTTGAAGGCATGGTGCCCTGCTGAACTTTATACAACGAATTCACATAGGCAAAAAGTGTGTCTTCTTCCTCGTACACGTGGTGTATGAAGTCTTCCAGAAACAGGGGAAAAACAAACTTGAGGTCATCAGCCAATGTCTTGCTCACAGCAGATCGCTGATCAAGCCCATTGATAAGGCGGGCCAGGTAGGGCAGTTTTTGCTTGATGAATATGTGGTGTGAATGCTTCAGGTATTCAATGATCAGATCAACCGGATAGGTGGAAATGGTGTTTTTGTCAAACTGGCTTTGTGGCTTGTAGCGCTCCATATTGCGAAGTACCTTATCCAAAGGAAGGTTTTTTTCTTTGCAAAGAGCCTCCAAAGTATGCCCCGAGTATTTGTAGAAAGCCACCCCAAAGTAGTCGAGCACTTTAGCGAACACGAAGTTCTCGTCGATGATAGAATTAATGGTTCTTTGGGCAAGCTTCACGCTACAGATTCTGATTAAGAAGCAAATATACACATTATGGTTGATGGTGTAAACGCTGAATATTAAAAACTTACCATTGCCATTGACCAACTAATCGCATAAATTTCAAGGCTATTAATAACCGAACACTATTAAGTTGCGTTTGAACTTAAACTGTTGTTATAAATGCTATTTAGTTAAGAGCATTTCACCCCTACCCCTAAAGGGGCCTACTAATGGTCATTGTGTCGCCCTTTAGGTTTCCCCAATAGGGCTGGGGTAAAAATAGAATTGGGTGATTGAACCTCTTAACTAAACGATGTTGATTGTTGTTGATACACAATGTGATTTATTGAATACTGACTGGAGAAAATAGAAGTCTTGATCAAAGAAAAAAATTATGAACAACTCAAAGTGGGCCATCCGTTTGCCAATCATCATTACCTCAGCTGTCGCCATTGGCGTGCTTCTGGGAGCTAACTTCACCACCAGTGATACCCCATCGGGCGACATGAACAAAAGTCTGTTCAAGTTCAGGGAGGTGCTGGGTTATATTGACAGAAATTATGTGGATGATGTTGATTCAGAGGAGTTGGTAGAAACTGCCATTGTGAAGATGCTGGAGAAACTGGATCCACACACCGTGTATATTCCCAAGGAAGAGGCAGTGCTTGCTCAGTCCCAACTTCAGGGCAACTTCGAGGGCATTGGTATTGAATTCAATATTTTCAAAGACACACTCTATGTTGTTACGCCACTTAGCGGCGGCCCATCCGAGAAAGTTGGACTCCAGGCCGGCGACAAGATTGTGAAGGTGGACGGGGAAAACATTGCCGGTATAGGCCTGAACAACCGAAAAGTGTTTGAAAAGCTGCGTGGGCCAAAAGGCTCGGAAGCGAAACTACAGATCATCAGAGATTCCAAAAAAGCACCGCTTGACTTCACGATCATCAGGGATAAAATACCTCAGTCATCAGTGGATGTGTCGTACATGGTCAATAAGGAGGTGGGCTACATCAAGGTGAGCCGTTTCACAGCCACTACCTACGATGAGTTTTATGCGGCCATGGAAAAATTGATTGACCAGGGCATGAAAAAGCTGGTGCTTGACCTGACAGGAAACCCTGGCGGTTACCTGGATAAGGCGGTGAACATGGCCGACGAGCTGCTCGCCGACGATGACATGATCGTTTATACCAAAGGAAAAGAAACCCGCTACAACGATGAATACAGGGCAGTGCGCAAGGGTATTTTTGAGAAAGGCCCTGTTGTTGTAATGATTGACCAGGGAAGTGCTTCGGCTTCTGAAATTGTGGCCGGTGCCCTGCAGGACAATGACCGGGCACTGATTGTTGGTCGTAGGTCATTTGGCAAAGGCCTTGTGCAAATGCCTATCAACTTGAGCGATGGTGCCGAACTGCGACTGACGATTTCGAGATACTACACGCCAAGCGGCCGCTCTATACAGAAGCCATACGATGGCAAGGACGCCGCTTATTCTCATGACCTGGCCGACAGGTATGAAAACGGTGAGCTTTTCGTAGCAGACAGCATTCACGTGAACGATACGCTGGAATATGCTACTGGCAAGGGACGAAAAGTGTATGGCGGAGGCGGTATTGTGCCCGACTTCTTTGTTCCCATCGACACGACGGAAACATCAAGTTACCTGACCAAGATGTATACCAGCAACTCGTTGAGAGAGTACACATTCAAATACTACGAGGCCAACAAGCAGAAGTTTGAGAAAATGGGCTTTGACGAGTTTTTCAACGACTTTAACGTGACCGACAAAATGCTGGAGGACCTCAACAAGGTGGCAAAGGAAAATGGCGTGAAATACGCCGCAGCTGACTTTGCCAAGTCGAAGGAGTTGGTGCGTATTCACATGAAGGCGCAGATAGCCCGAAGCAACTGGGGCGAGGAAGGCTTCTTCCCCGTCTTCAACCAGGCCGACGAGATTTTCATCAAAGCCCTGACGCTGTTTGACCAGGCCGAGCAGCTGGCAGAAAGAAATTAAAGCATTGGAGATTTCGGGTGGATGAATCCGAATTCAAAAGCTGAATCTGACAAGCTCGGGTTCAGCTTTTTTTTTAAGTAGACTACAAAAGTTTATGCCAGTGGGCGGTAATGCAGTTAGCATACTTGGAGTGAGATTGGTTAAAGAGCTGCGATAGAGCTGCCAAACTTTTGCAGTCTTGATTATGCTCTGGAAATAATCTATCGGATGTTTTCGGTTAAATGACATTGTTGAAATTGAGAGGCGCCCTTTTGGGAGGGGGGGCGAAAAATGGCGGCGGATGAGGGCTTTTGGCATGTGCGTTAATTTTTCGATGATTTTTGGTTACTTTTCATCCAGGAAAAGTAACAGCCAGTCCGGCTTTGAGGACATATTCATCTGTACCGGATTCTGAAATGATTTTTTAGCGCAGCTTAGCACACCCAAATTTTAAGACACCTTTGCTCTATAAAGCCTGCATTGTTATCTAAATTTGACTATTAACCCTACATGAGATGGCTTACTATTATAAACTGGGAGAAATCCCCCCCAAGCGACACACCCAATTCCGGCAACCCGATGGCAGCCTCTACAAGGAAGAGCTGGTAAGCTCCAAAGGCTTTTCGGGCATTTACTCTAACCTTTACCATATCAACGCCCCTACCAGGGTGAAGTCCGTTGGCACGCCCGTCAGGTACGGGTCGAAAATTGCTGAGGACAATGCGCTGCTGCAGACCCATTTGAAAACAACCGGCGTTGGCACCACTGGCGGCGACTGGCTGGAAGCCCGCAAAGTGCTGCTCAAGAACAAAGATGTGTCGATGGCGCTCTGCAATCCCAGCAGCCGAAGCATGGACTACTTTTACAAAAATGCCGAAGCCGATGAGGTCATTTTCATCCACGATGGCAGCGGCTGGCTGCTTTCTCAGTTTGGCAAGCTAAGGATCAAGTCGGGCGACTATGTGGTCATTCCCCGTACCACTATTTACAAAGTTGAGTGGGACAAAGGACCTCTGAGAACGCTGGTTATCGAGTCGGCTGGGCCAGTCGAAACTGTGAAGCGGTACCGCAATGAGCTGGGGCAGCTTTTAGAGCATTCGCCCTACTGCGAAAGGGACATCAGGCCACCATCGGAGCCAGTCACCGAAACCAGGAAAGGCGAGTTTCTCATGAAAATTAAGAAAGGCGGCTACCTGCATCAGTATGTGTACGACTACAGTCCGTTTGACGTGGTGGGCTGGGACGGATTCCTGTATCCCTATGCCCTTAGCATCCACGACTTTGAGCCGATAACCGGGCGCATCCACCAGCCGCCACCGGTGCATCAAACCTTTCAGGCACATGGGTTTGTTATCTGCAGCTTTGTGCCCCGCCTGTTCGACTATCACCCGCTGTCGATTCCAGCGCCCTACAACCACAGCAATATCGACTCTGATGAGGTGCTGTATTACGTGGAAGGCAATTTCATGAGCCGAAAAGGAATTGAGAGAGGCTCTTTCACTTTACACCCTGGCGGCTTGCCACATGGGCCTCACCCCGGCACGGTAGAAAAGAGCATTGGCGCTAAAGAAACCGAAGAGCTGGCAGTGATGCTCGACACATTTGGGCCACTGTATCTCACTGAGGAGGCGCTTGAATTTGTGGATCCTAACTACCCAATGAGCTGGACGGAGTAAGGAAACTGGAAGACCGAAGCAGCGGCGTCGGTGCGGCGGGGATGGCGTTTGCGTGGGTGCCGTCAGCCGCCCGAAAAAGATCGGCCCCGGGAGATGGTAGGCGTCGATACGGCAAGCAGGCCAGCAGCGTTGGGGCCGTCAGCCGCCGGTCCCCTATTGAAGTCTCAGGTTAACAGTATTGCGAAAATGCAGCAGCCAGAAGCACTCCCCCTGCCGACTTTCTCGCCCGGCACTTTCGTACTCACCTGCTCCTCATTACCTTTGACCTCAAACAATTTGTGAATGGACAACAACTTCATCGAATTCCTTTATAGCCGGTTTCTTTTATCGAGCGGAGTAAGCACCGACACCCGCACCGTTGCTGAAGGCAACCTTTTCTTTGCACTGAAAGGCCCCAACTTCAACGCCAACGCCTATGCCGGAGAAGCCCTGGCCAAGGGTGCTAGCTACGCCGTAATCGACGATGTGGCATACAAAAAGGGAGACCAATACATCCTGGCTGAGGATGGCCTAAAGGCTTTACAAGACCTCGCCGCTTTCCACCGCAGCAGGTTCCATCGCCAGGTACTGGGCCTTACCGGCTCTAACGGCAAAACCACCACCAAAGAGCTGATCAATGCCGTGCTCAGCAAGAAATACATCACCCATGCCACCACCGGCAACCTCAACAACCATATCGGCGTGCCGTTGACCGTGCTGGGCATTCATCCGCAGGTGGAAGTGGCCATTATTGAAATGGGAGCCAACAAGGTTGGCGATATCAAAGAGCTCTCCGACATCGCTAACCCCAGCCACGGACTGATCACTAATATCGGCAAGGCCCATCTGGAAGGCTTCGGCGGCATCGAGGGCGTGCTCAGGGGCAAAAGCGAACTCTTCGACCATATCCGCAAAAATGGAGGCACCGTCTTTATTAACAGCCGCCAGCCCAAGCTGCAAAATATGGTCAAGCGATTCGAATCAGCCATAACCTTCCCCCAATCTGGCGACACTTACGAAGTGAAGTTCATTGAAGCCAACCCATTCGTGGTGTTTCAGGTCGGCGATCGGGTGCCTGTTACCAGCCAGCTGATTGGCAGCTACAACTTCGACAATATCGCTGCCGCCATGGCTGTGGGACAGTACTTTGAGGTACCACTGGACCAGGCCGAAGCCGCCATTGCAGGCTACCAGCCAAAAAACAACCGCTCTCAGCTACTCAAAGCTGGCAGCAACAATATCATCCTCGATGCCTACAATGCCAACCCCGACTCTATGAAAGTGGCCATCGAGAACCTAAAGACCATGAAGGCCGACAACAAAGTGGCCATCCTGGGCGACATGCTGGAGCTAGGCGCTGACTCCGACATGGAGCATACCGCTATCGGCAAAGCGGCTTGCGAAGCGGGTTTCAGTCAGGTGATTTTCTGCGGGCCTAAAATGAAACAAGCCAAAGAAGCATGTCCTTCGGCTTTATATTTTGAAACGAGAGACGCACTACTGGCCCATGTGAAGACATCGGGCTTCGCTGACTGCACGATTTTGATAAAAGCCAGCAGAGGTATAGGATTGGAAAAAGTGGTGAGTGCTTTGGAATAAAAAATTCAACTTTGCTTCACCAGCTCCCCTCTTTTCACCCTGCCAAAGTAGTCGTTGGCAGCAGCCTTTACTTTAGGCGCCAGCAAAATGGCTCCCACCATAGTTGGGATGGCCATCAGTCCAAACATCACATTGATAAAGTCGACCACCATGGTGAGTGTGGTGATGGATCCCACAATAATGATGGAAACATACCAATAGTTGAAGTAATGGGCGTATTTCGCTCCCGCCAGAAAGCTGACGCATTTGGTGCCATAGTAGCTGTAAGAGAACAGGGTGGTAAACCCGAATATCAGCACACATAGGAACAAAAGGAATGGCCCTACTGTCGGCATGGCCGCCTCAAATGCCTTACCTGTCAGGGTAATGCCGTTGGTATCTGTCGTTTGCCACACGTTGGTAGCGAGGATGGCAAAACCCGTTAGCGTACATACAATGAGTGTGTCGATGGCTGGCCCCATCATGGCCACAAGCCCTTCCCGCACCGGTTCTTTGGTCTTGGAAGCCCCATGCATCAATGGCGCAGTGCCAATACCAGCTTCATTGGAGAAAGACGCTCTCTTCGCTCCCTCTATGATCAGAGCCCCGATGGCGCCCCCCATTGCAGCCTTTGCTGTAAATGCATCGCTCAGAATCATTCCAAATATGTGCGGGATATCAAAAAAATGAATGCCCATGATGTATAACACACAGGCCATATACAGCACCACCATAAACGGCACCATGCGGCTGGCCACCAGGCCAATTCTCTTAATACCTCCAAAGATTACGAGACACGTAAGCGCCGTTATAGCTAAACCCATGACAAGATTGGAGCCGAATGAACCGGCCCATGTAAATCCAGCTGGTGTAAGCAACACATCGTTGGTGACTTGAATGACCTGGTTGGCTTGAAAAATAGGTGTGGCTCCAAAAAAACAGAATACACTGAAAAACACGGCCAATGGCTTCCATTTCTTCCCAAGACCTTCTGTAATCACATACATCGGGCCACCCTGCACATCTCCATTGGAGTCTTTACCCCGGTACATCACTGCCAGGGTGCAGGTGAAAAACTTGGTGGCCATTCCGAAGAAAGCACTCACCCACATCCAGAAGATAACGCCCGGCCCACCCATGACAATGGCAATGGCTACGCCACTTACATTGCCCATTCCAATAGTAGCTGCCAAAGCACCGGAAAGCGCCTGAAAATGGCTGACGTCTCCGGGAGCATCCGGATCGTCGTATTTGCCTCTTAAGACATCGAGGGCGTGCCTAAAGTAACTGAAAGGTGCAAAGCCCGAATAGAACATGAAGAAAATGCCGCCGCCCATGACGAGCACCAACAATGGAACCCCCCATACAAAGTTGGCCGCAGCCGAAATGAAACTCTCTATTTTGTCCACAGATCAAATATTGTCTTCGTCAATGATAGGTTTGAGCACAGCCCACACATTGTCTGCCAACATCTTGTGTCCTTCCGGCGTGGGGTGGATGCCATCGGGAAGATTTAGCTCGGGAATTCCCCCCACTCCCTCCAAGATGAAAGGAATAAACGCCGTATTGTGCTTTTCTGCAAGCGTCGGGAAAATGCCCTTGAACCTGTCGGTGTACTCCTGCCCCATATTAGGTGGAATTTGCATGCCAGCCACGATAATTTTTACCTGCGGATTAGATTGCTTTACTTTTTCTATGATTTGGGAAAGATTCTTCTCGGTTTCGTCGAGGCTTATCCCACGCAGTCCGTCATTGCCACCCAGCTCCAAAGAGAAAATATCGACTGGTGTTTTCAGCACCCAATCGATCCTGGAAAGCCCACCAGCGCTGGTTTCGCCACTCAATCCGGCGTTGATAACGTTATAATTGTAACCAAGCGAATCAAGCCGCTCCTGAATGATAGCAGGGAAAGCTTCACTTATGTCCAAACCGTAGCCAGCCGTGATGCTGTTGCCATAGAAAAGGATGACTTTTCGATTATCCTCTTCCGATTCGCCGGCGGCATCTGCTTCGCTTGTTTTCTTTTTTGGGGTCTTTTGTTTGCTGCTATCAATGCCGTCACAGGCAAATACACCCACAAGCAGCAGCATTCCCAAAATACTTTTTATCATAAGTACCTTCTTTTATAATTACAAGTATACTAATTCATGACGGAACATCTTTCTGACAGGCGCCAAGTTGATGAGTAGAAAATCCTTCCGATAACTTTACTTAAAACGAAATTCTTGATTAACTTAACACGTAACTACCTGTACCATCAGTTGCAGGCATCCCGTGAGCCTTCGATTTTTTTGTTTAATACTAGTTAGCCAACCTTGTAATGGAACAAGTAAAAGTCCTCATTGTTGAGGATAAGTCAGTGGTAGCCGAAGACCTGAGATTGTGCCTTGAAGATTTTGGATATATAACATTAGGGGTCTGTACCAACGGTTTTGATGCGATTGAAAAGACAGAAGAGTTGTCGCCAGACATCCTTCTGATGGACATCAATATCAATGGCCCTATAGACGGTGTAGAAACCGTCAGGCAGATTACTGCCACCCATTCTCTTCCGGTTATTTATCTAACTGCCTACAGCGATTCAGCGACTGTTGATAGAGCCAAAAGTACTCACCCAGCGGCCTACCTGGTCAAACCTTTCGATCCCATCGACCTGAAGATAGCCATTGACATCGCCATAGAGAACTTCCAGAAAGACAGAAATGACAAAGGTGTGTCAAACGGCGAGCATGCTCTACCCGTCATAAACGATTCGTTTTTCATTAAGCAGGGCGAGTCTTATCACAAAGTGCCATTTACCAACATATTGTATGTTGAAGCAGATGGAAGCTATACCAAAATACATACTACGCAGGGCACAATGACCTTATCAATGAATATGAAAGGTGTTTTGTCAAACCTTCCGTCTATTTTCCTGAAGGTGCACAGGTCGTTCATTGTTAACCTTCATATGGTTGACAAGTTTGACCGGAATAATCTGTATGTGAGAGAAGTCGCCATACCTGTAAGCAATTCTAATAAAGATATTTTGACAGAGAAGTTTTTGAAAATCTCCTAGGCCATCCTGAACTTGATCTCGACTTCGGCGCCCCCATCTTCTGTGTTGGAAAACAGCACCGTACCATCCATCTCAGAAACCAGCATCTTCATGAGGTTAAGCCCAAAGTGAGCCTGGCTGCTTTCGAACTCCAGATCAAAACCGGGGCCATTGTCTGATATTCTCACCAGCACCTGATTACCTGCACTGGTGCCTTCACATTTTACTGTAAGTTTTTTTCCAGGTTGATAAGCATGCTTAAAGATATTTGAGAAAACTTCGTTGATAATCAACCCAAACGTAACTGCCGTATCCACATCTAAATCTATCTCGTCACAAGAGTTCACCCTACTCACCTGAGACTCACCCAAATGATGAACCCTCAACAGATGGTCAAAAATATCTTCGGCATATTGCTTCATCTCAACCGATTCATGGTTGCCCTGCTGGTAAAGTCGCTGATGCAGCAACGACATTGATTGCACCCTGTTCTGCCCCTCAAAAATTGCCTTTCTGGCATTTACATCTTCAATGCCTCTTTGCTGAAGTCTGAGAAGACTCGAAATTATTTGGAGGTTATTCTTTACCCTGTGATGGATTTCTCCAATAAGAATTTCCCTTTCTCTGGCTCTTTTTTCGAGCCTTTTATTTTGGTCGGCAATCTGTGTTTTCTGCGTATCTATGCTTGAGTTAAGCGCTCTGATTTTTTTGAGCCTTGTATTAACAAACATCAACAGGATGATGATGGCTACCAACCCGGCACTAAGCAAAATGATCATTTGCTTCTGGAGCGTAAGTACGCTGGAATTGAGCGTTGCGATCTGGTGCAACTGATCAATTTCCTTTTGCTTTTCCTCTGTCTCGTAGCCGATCTTCAATTTCGCAATTTCCCTATGCGACAGTGCATTGTCTATTTTTTGCTCAATAGTGGTCGCCTCCTCAAGAAAAAACAATGCTCTTTCAAAGTCCTTTCCCTGAACGTATGCCTTGTATAGCGCTTTTGCGGCATTCCGCTGACTTTTTTTTATCTCAAGGTTTGACGCCGCGTCGTAGGCGTCACGTGCTGTGCTTATAGCCAAAGGAATATTGCCAACAGTAAGATAGAGGCCCGAAAGCTTAGTTTTAGTGGTTATAACTGACAGCCTATGACCGACGCTATCATCAAGAAGGATACAGGCATTTAAATAGTCTATTGCCTTTCGGAAATTCCCATGAGCGCTTTCAACATCCGCCAGGTCATTCAACACATAATCCAGTTGAATGCTGTAGCCGTTTTCAAGAAAAATCTGATATGCTTGCGTTAGATAGTCTCTGGATACATCGTTGTTGCTACGTCTTCTCTCGATTTCTGCCAGCTTTCGATAGCAATCCGCCAAAAGCAACTTTTCATCGAGAGCACCATATACATATTCGGATTTATGGAAGTACTCAATGGCCTTTTCGTCTTCACCAAGAAGTTCGAAAAGATTGGCTATCTCATAATACCTTGACACCAGCGCCAGAGAGGGTTCCTTCTGCGAAAAGGACTCAAGTTCATTGAGCTTACGCTGAAGCAATCTCTTTTTTACAAAGGTATTGTCTTCTGAGGCTTGCTGTTCGTATCGCTTTGACGACTGCTCATATACATTTCGGAAATTTAAGTCAAGCTTCATCGCCTCAATGAAGTAATTTTCTGATCGAAGATATTCTCCCCTTGAATCGTATATAAGACCCAGATTGTTCAGAATCCGGGACAGGTTTGTTGTATCGTTTAGTTTTCTGAATTGCGCCTCTGCCTTATTTAAGTATTCCAGCGCCTTGGGGTAATTGGCGGTGTAGTAATAGACTAATCCAATGCCATTATAAGCTTCCCCAAAATCATCCTCTAAATTGTTTTCCAGGAAAATATCCAGCGCTTTTGAATGATAAAATAGCGCACTGTCATACACAGCATGGGCCCAGTAAGCAAGCGCTTTGTTCTGATAAGCCATCGCTTCCCCTTTTGCATATCCCAATTTGAGGCTCAACTTCAGCGCCTGTTGTGCATAACCGATCGCCATTTCAAAATTACTAAGATGTCTGTAGGCGGCGATAGAGTTATAGACCCTGACCCGCATGGTATCATCCAATTTATTTTTCAGTAGCCGGGTGAGACTATCGATTTGGGACAAAAATGGCTGGCATCTCAGTTCGTGAAAAAAGAAAAAAGAAAAAAAGAACACCACAAAAAAGGCCCGCTTACATGTCATGCCCTACAAAGAGTTTATGGTAATATTTCATTCACAAAAAAAATGAGATAGCTCAAGAACCAAATCTCATCACCTGCAAACATTCCCAAATCGCTATTTCAATTTCAGCATAATTTACAAGACTTAACTGACTGTAAATAAAGCAATAACAGCTCATCTAAGTACTTTATTTTTTTGACAAAAGCAATTTAAGCAAACCTGATCGCCTGTCACCACCGTCTTTTTTTACCCCTCAAAAACACCAATATACCAGTATGAAAAGGTCAATTTTTTCGATGTTGTCACTTGCTGCTCAAATACGTCGTCTGGCTTTTAGCCATGATGGCAAAATGCGGCTCTTAACGTTGTTTGTTTCACTAGTCCCAAATTCTTTCGCCATTGAATTCTCATCGGTTGGGACAGGAACCGAGTTAGGCAAATAGAGGACAGCAAATATATTAGGGGTTTATTAGAAAGATCTTTGTCTTTGAAGAAGCGCCAGCAGGCTCTGCGGCCCTTTGACACCCATCGGTGGCTGTTTCTGCGCCCTCAGAAAAAGGCGACCGCCATTAGTCGATATAAGCTTCGGCTACTCTGATTGTGACAGTCAATCCTTCTGTCTTCCCACCTGCAAATGTAGCCTCACCGCCCAGTTCAGTGGCAAGCATTTCAACAAGCCTTAGGCCAAAACCAGTTTCATTGAAATCTATCTTTTCAGGCAAGCCAGGACCATTGTCTGTGATCCGGATGGTCAATCCATTTTCTCTTTTTATTTCCGAGTGAAGCCTCAGCACATCCACAAAAGGATAGGCATGTTTAAAAATATTTGAATACACCTCGTTGGCCATCAACCCTATCGTAACCGCAGTGTCAATGTCGAGGTTGACATTATCAGATTCAAAGCTGCTCTTCATCTTTTGCGTATCCAAATTGTAGACTTTTGCCAGATGCTTACACACGTCCGACACATAGTCGGCGATAGGAATTTTACCATACGACCCGTGCTGGTAAAGTCGCTGGTGAAGTAGCGACATAGCCTGCACCCTGTTTTGGCCTGCAAAAAGAGCTTCTTTGGCCGCAACATTTTTTACTTTCCGCTGCTGTAGCCTCAGCATGCTGGAAACAACCTGCAGGTTGTTTTTTACCCGATGGTGAATTTCCCCGATCAAAAGCTCACGCTCTCTGCCTCTTTTTTCTAGCTTAAAATTTTGTGCTTCTATATGCGCATTCTTCTCCTCAATCCCCGATTTAAGCTCTCTGATTTTGATCAATCGATTTCTCATCACAACGAGGATGACCGCAAACGCAGCAAAACCTCCTCCCATAAGCATCAACAACTGCTTCTGCAAGGCCACGACGTTGCTTTGCAGTTCGGATACTTCACTTAGCTGATCAATTGCCTTCTGCTTTTCTTCACTTTCGTACTGAATTTGTAGCTCAGCTATTTCCCGGTGGGTAAGCTCGTCCCCAAATTTCTGCTTTAGCGAGGTGCTTTCCTCCAGATAACTCAAGGCGGTGCCCATAAACCCCATAGCCTTGTTGCACTCATAAAGCTGCCTCGCACTCGTCTCCACACGGGTAAGCGACCCAATTTCCCTTGCTATTTCATAGCCTGACTGGGCATAAGATAGTGCCTCCTGCTTCTTGCCTTGTTCCAATAGTATCCGTGCCAGGGTTATCTTAGTCTTTGACAAAGCTGCCCTATGACCAAGGCTGTCGTCAAGGGCAACTAGTCTTTTATAATGCAAAATGGATTCCTCAATATTGCCCAGCTTATAATTTGTTTCCCCAAGCTGCGCCACAACCGCAGCTAGTCTTATGTAGTTTCCTTCTCTGAGGTAGATTGACTCTGATTGACGAAAAACTTCCAGAGCAGTCCCGAAGTCGGCGAGCTCGGCATAACATTCGGCCTGGTCACGCAAGCAATGAGCCAACAACACCTGCTCATCCAGCTCAGTGTAAATCTCGGCGGCTCTTCTGTAATAGCTCAGGGCTGAGTTGTACTCCTTCAAAACAAAGTAAATTTCTGCAGCCTCAACGCAAAGATTAGCAAGCTGTTCAGCGCTTCCGCTCTCGCTCACCCGCTCAATTCTCTCCAACCTTTCTTCCAGAATCGGCCTGTTAATGAACTCATTCTCATGTATCATTCCCTTGCCATAGGTGCGGTTCTGCTGATCACGCAACTGTCTAAAGCTCTGGCTCAGTTGCAGGCTTTCTATGATGTATCGGGTGGATGCAGCATAGTCTCCTTTGGCATCATGCACAAGACCCATATTGTTCAATACCCTGGCCAAATTGGCGGTATCGCTTCTCGCTCTGTAATCCTCAATTGACCTGCTCAGGTAGCCAATTGCTTCCTCATATTCGGCCAGATAGAAGTATACAAGACCAATTTTGTTGTAGGCCTCCGCCAGCTCATTCGTCATTCCACCTTTGCGAAACATCTCAATAGATTTCATATGATTCTCGAGTGACTGATCATACCTGCCATTGGCCCATGAGGTTAAAGCGATATTCTGGTATCCCTTGCTTACACCATACTGGTAACCAATTTCTTCGGCTTTTTGTATAGCCAGGTTGGCATAGCGAACAGCCTCTCTGAAGTTCCTCCCATGGAGTGCGCTCGAAATTCTATTGAGTGTGTTTACATAAGCCGTGTCAGCAATTTTACTGCTGAGCTGGCTTTGGAGACTATCAACGGATTTTCTGAAACTTTGGGAAATAGTGATACCCGGCTGGCAGAAAATCAAGCTGAGAAACAGCCAAAACTTAACCTCTGTAATTTTCATTTGCAAAATGATTATGCCTACTCAAAAGGAAATACTATCCATTCGCAAAACAAAGAGGCATTGGAAGCCTAGTTTCGATAAATTAATGGTTATCAAATAGCTGATGATGAAGCTTTAACATAGGAAGTATTTATGAGAAATCCTTATGGCTAGACCATTGACACAAACAGCAAGGGACATAGGTGGAATTATTTTATTATAGAATTCCAGCAAAAGGCTTTGAACGCCAAAACAAGAAGTTTCAAAGAGACAGAGGTCGTTCATAAGATTACACTTCGGTGTAGTTGGCTAACACGGGACTAGATAGAGCCGGCAGGATATGACGGCTTTATTTTTTGATTTCAGTGAGTCTAAACTCTTCCGATTCCATTAGATCAGTACGATTCAAGGCACGATCAGCTATAGAGATGCTTAGCCTATACCGCCGATCCTTGAAAATAGAAAAGGCTTGAGAAAGAAGAGAATATTGAATCTCGATTTCAAATTTGTTAAATCTGGAGATTTTAAAAGGGCTTCCAATATATGTCTGTGTACCAATTTGGCTGGGTGGCGGGGGCAATCTTGCATCATATCCCAGGTAACAATCACTAGTTGTGAACAACTTGCCAAAAGGAATAAATTCACCATCAAACTCTACCATCAAGTCAACAAAGATATTGTGCCTGAAAGTATTTTCTACCTTAAATAGGTTGCCGTCTTCCGTAAGATTTGAATTATGGCACGACTCAATGTCATCTTCTCTCGGATCACTTTGAGAATAAAGAACTGTATCTATGCGATCCCTATATGGAATCAAAAGAAAAAAAGGAGGGTAGTAATTACTTTCATCCCACTTCAAAATCTGGCTCTTTGAATCCACCACTTTGTTATTCCATTCATAGGGGTGATATGTTTCGCTGGGGAGTAAACCAATATCCATTTCTTCGTCAGCCAAAAATATCGAAACAAAAAGTGAATCTGGCTGATTATCCCCACCTTCTGTAAACCAAATGTCCTTAAGCTCAGCATATGGTGACACCTCGTACCTATATATCACCTCTGAATCTTCCTTAAAGCAGCCCACAAGAGCAAACAGTCCGATTACTATCCCAACTGACCGGTTTTTTTTCATTGTCGTATAAGGTATTGCAGGTTTAACGATATGGAGGTGGGTATCAAATCCAAATCAAAGCCCACAGTCTTATCAGTTTCTTTTGCTGGCAGGTACCCAGGCGGATTAATCCTCTCTAAAGTGTTCTTTATCACATGTAAATCCAAATTTCCGACAGATGCCTGTAGAATTAGCTTCGGAAACAAAAACACTATTAGTGACGGACTCGCATTAATGAAATACTCGTCGCTGATCTGCTTTTGGTAAGAATTACTGGTTTCAAACTTTCCTGTCGACAACCCAAGCATGGCCGAAACTCCAAAATAGAGTAGCGATTCTTTAATTTCCAGATATCTGGAAGCTCCAGCACCTCCTTGAAAAGCCATGAGTTTTGCTGTGCCTTCACTTTTGTGTCCATCCACATCCTCGCTCGTATTCTTAGTAGATGTATGCCCTATGCCCAACATTAGATCCAAACTCCACTTCTGGCTAAGAAAAATCTTTAGTGATGGATCCACTTCAAAATAAAGCGATTTTGATTTAATGGGTACGTAAAAATTTTCACCACTTATATCCTTATCACCAATTTCACTTGAAACAGTTATGCCTGTCCCAAGCACCAAATTCCCCTTGCCAAACTGGCCAACGGCATCGGCAGCGAAAAGACTTGCCAAAGCCAGAACTCCAAGATTTTTCCAAACATTACGCATCTCTTTATAAATTTATCTCGGTTGAAACAGATAAGAAATAGCAAAAGCCAGCGAACTCCCATCAAATTTGACGTCTGTACGGTAATACCTGTTGGTAGGTGTGTCCAAAGGGACGAAACCTCCCCCCAAACCACTCACAGCTTTCACATCGAAGTATCCGAACGTCGCTGATAGGAAGTAAACCTCAAAAACAAACCTTTTTCTTATAAAAAAGCCTACAGACGGGTTTGCTTCAGCATAATAACTGTGTGATCGAAAATCCCAATTTCCGTCATAAAAAGTGGAACCACGAATTTCCTGGCTTCCTCTTCCTGTCCCAAAGTTCAGACCGCCGTTCAGTTTTAAAAAAAACAAGGAGTCCTTCAGGTAAAAGTACCGGGCCACCCCAAGCCCAAAAACAGTTTGATTTTCATAGGACTTTGATGAGTACCTTATGGCTCCGCCGCTGTACTGTCGCTGAACAAACTCATTGCCTGTCCAGTCTCGATTTAACAAACCATAAAGCAGCCAGTTGCGTGAAACCATCTTCCCTCCGGACAACCCGGCCCTGGTTTGATTCTCAGAATTGTCAACTCGGAAACCACTGCTTGTGTCATATTTATCATCCCCAGAAATCAGATGATGCGAAACCCCTGCTCCAACCACCCATTCATATGCTGAGTATTGAGCAGAAGCACTAGAACAAAGCATTGAAAAAACAATATAAATAACTCTCTCTTTCATATCAGCACTACCCCCAAATCCTGATGGGCATCGAAAATGGGGAAATAATTTGAGAATAATACAATGGAGACAATATATTCAAAATTTTCACCTCTGAACCAAGTCACCGTCCGGACATTCATTTTCTCGGCTAAACAAATATGTAAACAATAACAAAACACCTCCGTAGATAAAGTGTATTTGTTTAATCTTTATAGCTTTGACTCCTATGTCATCTATTCTTAAAGTAACCAACCTCTCCAAGTCTTATTCAAGCGCTACAGGTTCACTCACCGTTCTCGATGATGTTTCCTTCGATTTGGCAAAAGGCGAAACATTCTCCATCGTTGGCCCTTCAGGCAGTGGCAAGACAACCCTGCTCGGGCTCTGCGCCGGCCTCGACCGAGCGTCGTCGGGCAGTGTAGAAGTGTGTGGCATTAAGCTCGATGCGCTGGATGAAGACGACCGAGCCAGGGTCAGAAACCAGCACATAGGTTTCATCTTCCAAAATTTTCAGCTACTCCCCACCCTCACAGCGCTGGAAAACGTGATGGTGCCGCTGGAGCTCAGAGGGGAGAAAGGCGTTGCTGCAAAAAGCATCGAACTGCTGGAAAGAGTCGGTCTTGGCAGCCGATTGCATCATTATCCTACTCAACTGTCGGGTGGTGAGCAGCAGCGGGTGGCCTTGGCCAGGGCTTTCTCCAACGACCCTGAAATCCTGTTTGCCGATGAACCCACGGGCAACCTGGATGAAGAAACAGGCATCAAAGTAGAAGAGTTGCTTTTCCAGATCAATAAGGAGCAGGGCACTACCCTGGTGCTGGTTACCCACAACATGGAGCTGGCTCGAAAAACTGGCCGCATCCTCCGGCTGAAAGGCGGAAAAGTAATCGAACTCACCGAATCGGCACTGGCAGCGCAAGCATAATGGATAGCAAAATCAGCATCAACCGACCGGAGTATAGCAAAAGCTGGCTGTGGAAAATGGCGTGGAGAGACAGCCGCAGAAGCCGCTCCAGACTTTTTCTGTTCACCTCCTCTATTATCCTCGGCATCACCGCCCTGGTAGCGATCAACTCCTTCAAAGCTTCTCTTTTCTCTGCCATCAATGACCAGGCGAAGGGGCTACTAGGGGCGGATTTGGTCGTGAGGTCGAGCCAGCCATTTACAGAAGACTACCAGCCGCTGCTGGACTCTATCGGCACCGAGCGCTCCAGCGAATGCTACTTTGCTTCCATGATCTACTTCCCCAGGAGCCAGGGCACCAGGCTGGTGCAGGTGCGAGCTTTGGAGGGTGACTTCCCCTATTATGGGGCCATCGAAACCGACCCAGTAGAAGCTGCAAGGTCTTTCCGGGGAAAGAAACAGGCCCTTGTGGACCAAACACTCATGCTACAATTCGGCGTAGAGGTGGGAGACGAAGTAAAAGTGGGTACCGAGTCGTTTGAGATCGTCGGTCGGCTACAAAAAATTCCGGGGCAAACGGGAATTACCACCAGCGTTGCTCCGGTGGTGTATATCCCCTTCGAATACGTGGAGCAAACCGGCCTCCTGCAAAAGGGCAGCCGCATCAACTACATGGAGTACTTCAGGTTCGACGACGAGGCCTACGTAAAAACCGTTGAGGAGATGTATGAAAAAAGGTTTGACCAATTAGGTTGGAGATACGATACCGTCGAAGAACAGAAAGAAGACACTGGCCGGGCATTCAAAGACCTGACGGGCTTTCTGAACCTGGTAGCCTTTGTTGCACTTCTGCTGGGCTGCATTGGCGTTGCCAGCGCCGTCCACATCTATATCAAAGAAAAAATTACGTCTGTGGCAGTTATTCGCTGCCTCGGCGGCACGTCTATCCAGGCCTTCTTTATTTTTCTTATACAGATTGCGTCAATCGGTTTGCTGGGTGGCATCATTGGAAGTGTGCTGGGGTCAGTCCTGCAAATGTATCTGCCGGGTGTGCTCAAAGACTTCCTTCCAGTCACTGTCGACTTTGCCCTTTCGTGGTCAGCCATTCTGCAAGGCATTGCTCTCGGTTTGTCAATCTCTGTGCTATTTGCGCTTCCTCCGCTTCTTCGTATCCGGAAGGTAGCTCCATTGCAGGCAATAAGGGCGGGAATTGATGGGGCCGTTCCTGATTCTACCCGTGGTATCTACCCCGTTTATGCGGCAATCCTGGCTTTCATTCTTGGCTTTGCCTGGTGGCAAATTGGCTCTATTCTCGATGCCTTGTCGTTTACAGGAGGCCTTATTGCAGCTTTCCTTTTACTTGCCGGAGTTGCCAAACTGATCACCTGGTCAGTGAAAAAGTTTTTCCCTATCACCTGGAGCTATGTGTGGCGACAAGGCCTGGCCAACCTGTTCCGGCCACAGAACCAAACAATGATCTTGATTATCACAGTTGGCCTTGGCACAGCCCTCATTTCTACGCTGTACCTTGTTCAGCAGTCTCTCATCAGTCAGGTAAGCATCACCGGTGCGGGCGACCGGCCCAACATGGTGCTTTTCGATATACAGTCCGATCAGAAAGAGGCCATCAAAACGATGACCCTTGACTACGAACTCCCGGTAATACAAGACGTACCTGTGGTGACCATGCGGCTCGAAGAACTAAAAGGCTATAGCAAAAAAGAAGCAGAAGCTGACACCACATTGGGTCTACCCGACTGGGCATATAATCGGGAGTATAGGATCACTTATCGAGATTCACTCATCGACTCAGAAGAGATCATTGCAGGCAAATGGCTTGGCAAAATTGAGAACCCTAACGACACCATCTTTATTTCCATGAGCGACGGCTACGCCGAAAATCTGGGAGTGAAAGTGGGCGACGAAATGTTGTTCAACGTGCAGGGCGCCCTCATCAAAACCTACGTGGGCAGCCTGCGGCGCATCGACTGGAACAGGGTGCAAACCAATTTCCTGCTCATTTTCCCCGAGGGAGTGTTGGAAAAAGCACCTCAGTTTCATGTACTGATCACAAGAGTTGAAAACAACGAGCTTTCTGCCAGGTTCCAGCAAGCTGTGGTAAGGAACTACCCCAACGTTTCCATCATCGACCTGCAACTGATCTTGTCAACGCTCGACGATATTTTGGGAAAGGTGTCCTTCGTCATTCAGTTCATGGCACTCTTGAGCATTTCAACCGGCATTTTGGTTCTCATTGCCTCGGTTGTCATTAGCAAGTTCCAGCGAATACAGGAAGGCGTCCTTCTCCGAACGCTGGGTGCGAGCCGAAGACAGGTGCTGACAATAGCAGGCCTTGAATACTTGTTTCTGGGGGTTTTTGCCTCCTGTTCTGGCATATTGCTGTCACTAGCCGGATCCTGGACCCTGTCCTACTTCCTGTTCGAGTCTACTTTCAGCCCAGTGTGGATGCCCCTTCTCGCAATTATTGGAGGCATTACGGCACTGACTGTAGCCATAGGGGTAACTAACAGCAGGGAAGTAGTGAATAATCCTCCATTGGAAGTTTTAAGACGTGAAATCTAATTTGACCCAACTATGAATCGTTTTTTGGCAATCGCAGCATTGATATTGTGTGCAGCCAGCTCGGCAACGGCCCAAAAGAAAACCAAATGGTCAGCCGAGCAGAAGGAAGTGCTGTCAGTAGTTTTCGACATGTTTGAGGGCATGAGGAAAGCAGACACCACTGGCTATCACAAAATGTTTACGCCCAATGCACAGCTTCATACCGTAATGGACAGAGAAGCGGGAAAAGAAAGCCTCAGGTCAGATGATATGACCAAGTTTTTTGAGGCCATGGCCAAACCCAGGGAAATCATCTATGACGAGCCGCTTTGGGACATCAAGGTAGAAATAGATGGCAGACTGGCCCAGGTGTGGACTAAATATGCCTTCTTCGCTGGCGACAAATTTTCCCATTGTGGTATCGATGCTTTTCTTCTATTCAAAGACAAAGATGGCTACTGGAAGATTTTCGAGCTAGTGGACACAAGGCACTTTGGCGAGGAGAATTGCCAGCTTCCGAAGAAGTTTTTGAGAGCACTTTCAGACCTGTAACATTTATCAAAACGTTTTTTGGTAAAAAAAGAGGATCAATCTGTATTTCTGGGGGGATTGATTTTTGGCATGGGTATTTTCTGCTTGCATAAAAAAGCAAAAGGTTCAAGCCTGTCCGACTGGAGAAGCCCGGCCGGGCGAGACGCATTGAACCAGTTTTGCTTTTTTATCGCCGCCTATTTGCTGAATCGAATAACACTCCTTTTGAGTTTTATCTCCCAGATTTTCCGCTTGATCCAAAAAAGAACCCTGTTGAAAGATTCAACAGGGTCCCTGAAATTGATAAGCACAAAACAGAAAAGTTATGTCCATATGACAGTATTCTCTGTTGCGTACCAAGTTTGTAAATTTTCTTCGTATTTCCCTTCTAAAACATTTCTTTTTATACTCATTTTAGGCGTCAATATGCCATTTTCCATCGTCCATGGCTCCTTCATCACAATCACTTTCCTCACCCTTTCGTAATCCACCAAATCCTTGTTCACCATGTTCATGGTATCCACAAGCGATTTTTCTACCTCAACCCGATTCTTTTTCAGCGCCTTGTCTGAAATAACCACCAATGCCACTGGTTGTGGTAGTCCTCTGCCCAAAACACATATTTGTTCGATGTAACCATTGAGAGAGTAGCCCCACTCGATAGGCCCCGGCACTATGTATTCGCCCTTGGACGTCTTGAAAGTGTCTTTTACCCGCCCTGTAATTTTCAAAAAGCCCTCATCATCAATCTCTCCCATATCGCCTGTATGCAGGAAGCCATTTTTGAGTACCGAAGCCGTCATCGCTGGCTCTTTATAGTATCCCTGCATCAGCCACGGCGCCTGCATAAGTATCTCCCCGGTTTCTTCCTCAATCTTGAGAACGGAGCCACGGTAAGGCTGCCCTACGGTTCCCATTTTTACATTGTCAGGATGCATCAGCGTACAGGCGCCAACATTCTCCGTCATGCCGTACAGCTCGAGCAGCTGAATACCGAGAGCGTTGTACCACTTATGAAGCGAGGGCGGACAAGGAGCGGCAGCAGTAAGGCAATATTCTGCCTCGTTGATTCCCAGGCCGATCCGAATTTTCTTTTTCACAATTCCTGAAATAATTGGCAGCTTCAATAGAAAATCCAGCTTCGACTGTGGCATTTTTTCCCAAACGCCCATTTGAAACTTGGTCCAAATGCGTGGCACAGCAAAAAACATGGTCGGCTGGGCATTTGAAAGGTTCTGCATGAACGTATCCAGCGACTCAGCAAATGAAATAACCCCACCACAATGAAGCGCACCCAGCTCAATAATCATTCTTTCGGCTACGTGGCACAGCGGGAGGTAAGAGAAGTATCGATGACGCTTATCTCCAAAATTTATCACATACTTGGCAGCAGCGGCAGTGAACTTCAGTTGTTTGTGATTGTACATCACACCTTTCGGCGAGCCGGTCGTTCCTGAAGTATAAATAATGGTGCACAAATCCATTTCATCCGGAATATCGCTTTCTGTCAGAGGATCATTCTTTGCGATAATGTCCTGCCACTTGTCGTAGTCCTCCACATGGCTTTCAGGCAAAGTTAAGCAGGGCAGTGTTTCAGGGATGCCCTTCTTCATACTGTCCCACTCATCTACTTTTCCAACAAAAAGCAGCTTCACTTCGCTGTGCTCCAGCACCTGGTTCAGCTGCTCCCCTACCAGATTGGGGTATAGTGGAACTGAAATATAACCTCCCATCATTATCGCCAGATCGGCAATAATCCAGTGGGAGCAGTTTTTGGAAATCAACCCGACATGGTCTCCTTTGACAAGACCCTGACTCTTCAAATAAGAAGTCATCCTGCGGGCTTCATCCCCCACTTGCTTCCAGGTGTATTCGATCCATTGGTCCCCATTGGGTTGCCGTAAAAAAACACGATCGGGTGTCCCTTTTTCCCAATGAAAAAACCATTCCACGAGTGATCTTGGATCATACTTAGACCTGATGTTTTCAGGAATTTCAATTACTTCAGTCGAGGTCATACGGATGCTGTTTCCTGAATTTATGAAAATTGATCTAAAACTTGGAGAATTTTCCATGAAAGTAAGCCCGCAGTAACTTCACGGCGGCAGATCCACTGGCTTTGACTGGCTTGCCTGTCAGCAAAAAGTACGTGTTTAACAACAAAGCTGTACACTCCTGAAAGAAAAGTGTTGCAAAACCGGACACAACAAGCCTTTCTTAAAATTACAACTTATTGATTATCAAATATTTAAATTTTTTGGCATAGCAATTGGCTAAGATGTGGCAGGTCAACAACTCAAAATAATCAGGACATCAAATTTTAAGTGACATGTTACGGCAAATTTTACTCAGTAAAAATGTGTGGGCTAGTCTGGCAATCATGCTGGGCCTGACAATACTGTGGGAGGCTAACCAGAATCAACCATCAGCTGATGCTGAGCACAACTCAACCCATCAAGTTGCAAAAAGATGATAACGAAATAGCGGTCGTGAAAGCGATCAAAAAAAGAAAAACTCAAAAATAAATTCTGACTAAGGACTAATCAATCTCTAAACAACCGGGCAGACTACTGTCCGGTTTGTTTTTTTGTAGCCAAACACAAAAAATAACAAGGTTAATAACCCCGAAAGTGTTTATTTTGAGGCAAAATCCTAGCACACAGGATACATGTACATTAGAGATATCTCACATTATATTCCCAGCCAGCGAGTTACGAATCAATACTTCGCCGATCTAAACGGCCTGACAAACGAGTGGATCGTAGAAAGGACTGGCATTTCTGAAAGGCGAAAGGCCGGGGTGGAAGAAAACACGGCGACAATGGCCCTTGAGGCCGTAAAAGCACTCGAAAAACAAGTAGACTTTCCCCTTCAGCAGGTTGATCTGATTGTAGGTGCTTCCTACACTCCGTACGACACCATCGTTACACTTGCCCACAAGACACAACATTACCTCAACGCAACGAATGCAGCGGTGGTGTACATTTCATCGGCCTGCTCTTCATTCCTCAATGCCATGGAGATTGTGGAGGGCTATATGGCGATGGGAAAGTCAAAAAATGCGCTGGTTGTCCTTTCCGAGCATAACACGGCCTACCACAACGAGCACGACCACAAGGCAGGCCATCTTTGGGGAGACGGCGCCAGTGCTTTGCTGGTGACCAAAGACAAGCCAACTACGCCAAGTTTGGCAGTGAAAGAAATTTTTACCAGAGGTGCCGCCCATGTGGGAAGGGGCCTGGAGGGAGTTACTTTGAGGCCTCTCCACGGTGGCATTGAAATGCCTTATGGAAAAGACGTATTTCTAAACGCCTGTTCCTATATGGCATCGGCCACCAGAGACATCATTGAAAGAAATAACTACACACTTGACGATCTTTCTTATCTGATTCCTCACCAGGCCAACCACAGGATAACAAAGAATGTGGCGGAAAACCTGAAGCTATCGCCTGAAAAAGCTATTTCAAACGTACAGTACCTTGGCAACACGGGGTGCGCAGGTGCTGCTATTGGCATATCCGAGCACTGGCATGAGTTCAAAAACGAAGACAAAATAGTCGTGACGGTTTTTGGTGGTGGCTACAGCTACGGTGCCATGCTGCTGGTGAAAGAATAGCGGTACGTAAAACCATTTTTAATAGTTGTACTGTACATCACCGGCCTATACATGTATCATTTTCGGACATTCCGCCAGGATAACATTTCCGGTCTCCCGAGTAAACAACTGTTTTTCAACTACTTACAAAAGTTGGCACGTCGTTTGGCTATTAACAGGTGTCTGTAATCAGGCAGACACAAAGGTCAAGAACTCAAAATAGAAAATAACAATACGCAAAGTGGATGCTGAACGACAACAACAGAAAAATCTACTCTGCCACGAATCTCAAGGTTAAAATATACTCCTGAGTCTCTGGGTTTTAAGCAGTTACTTAACACCCCGCATACTGGCAAAAGGATATAGTTTTTAGTTTACGGTTGGTTGATGGAAAAGGGAGGGCACAAGCCCTTCTTTTTTTTTATTCTACTGCCTCGAGCATTTCCTCCTCCACTTCCACCTCGCTGTCAACATAAACCTCGTCTTTTCTCGGACGTCCTTTAAATGTGGTGTCCGGCTTAAATCCATTTTTGTAGCGTCGCTTCCTTATCTTCCAAACCTTGTAGTTGTCTTTGTTTCCGTTCTCAAACTGGAAAGCCATATGTTCAGAAGAACTTACCCACTCCAGGTTGGTCGAGTCGTTGTTGCGGGGATTATTGTCAAGATGAATAATCATATTGTATTCATCCGGAAGAACATTGATACAATAAGCTTTTGCAACTTCTTTGTGCGGATAAACAGTTCTCCTTTTCCCGTCATCATTGAGAAGATCCAGGAAAAAGCACTTACACGACTTGTTCCATCGTTGCTTCATCACCTTGCCTTTCACCTTCATCATCGTTTGGCTTCCCCTGTGAAAAGTCTCTCGGTCTTTGCTTCTGATACGACCCCTATTGGATACTTCGTAGTTCGAAAATTCATCAATGGGCTTCCACACCTCTTCTATACGTTCAATTCTTTGAATGCTCATAGCGTGTGTTAGTAAAATCTTAAACTAATGTTGTCTATTTTATAAATAATTCAATAACGACGGTTAATTACCCTCGTTTGAAGAGAATATTTCAAATATAGCATTTTGTTGGTAGGAGAAAATCAAAATACGGAAAGGTCAAAAAAATATTTTTGAGATTGAAACACATTACTCTATTCACTGATGATATTTAAAATTATATGTCACATTATTTAATGCTTAAAATATCCATTGACAATGTTTATATACAAAAACATCATTTATATGGGATTAATAATAACCATATAAAAAAACAATATTTTCAGTGCAAACGATTGCAAAATTTGCTTATTGGGTCAACACATTAGCCACACCGGCCAATACATTCTGCCAGTCGGTACCGGACGCAAAATCCACACCCTGATGAGAAGCCTCCTTCATATGAGTACTATTTCAAATAGTGCTCTATGATGAAATAGCCATAAGGAATACCATACCCAACGGAACCGGCGTGGAACGATGAATAAGTGAATCGAAAATCTAAATATTCATTCCCATTGGTAAAAGCTATTCCATGTGGCCGTTGAAAAACAAATTTTACACACATGAAATATGGAGACAATCTATCCTATAGTTGATTTTACTACGCAATACTGGCTCAGTAATTTCTTCCTTAAAAAAATAGTTATAATTTACCTAGCACATTGGAGACCCTACATATATACCTACTAAGCACCCTACTATGAGCACGACCAAAGGCCAGGAAGCAAAAGCTGTAAAAGCGTTAAAGAAGATTAGCAAAAAGGAAATGAAAGACACCCTTCTTGTGGAGATAGCCTGGGAGGTCCTTAATCAGGTGGGTGGTATATATACAGTGATACGATCCAAGGTGCCGGCCACTATGCCCAAATGGGGCGACAACTACTGCTTATTGGGCCCCTACTTTAAGCACCAGGTATCTGCTGAATTTGACCCAATTGATGATTTCTCTGATCCTTTTGGCAAGGCCGTTGTTAAAATGAGGGAAAAGGGATTTGAAGTGCATTATGGCCACTGGCTTGTGACGGGGCGCCCCAAGGCTGTTCTATTTAACCTCGGCAGTATCTGGAACAAGCTTGGTGAAATCAAATATTTGCTATGGGAACACCACGGTATCACCACACCAGCCGAGGATCACCTGATTGACCAGGTAGTTGCCTTTGGAGAGTGCGTTAAAATCTTCCTCGATGAACTATCGCTGGGTGTCGCCAAAAAGAAAAAGATTATAGCGCATTTCCACGAGTGGATGGCTGCGTCGTGTATTCCGGACATCAGAAGGCAAAAAATGCCGATATCCACGGTGTTTACAACTCACGCCACCCTGTTGGGTCGTTACCTCGCCATGAACAGTTCTGACTTCTACCAGCACCTGCCTTTCATGGACTGGTCGAAGGAAGCAACCAATTTCAACGTAGAGGCCATCGCCAACCTGGAGAGAGCAGCGGCTCACGGAGCTCAGGTGTTCACCACGGTCTCTGACGTTACAGCCCAGGAGTGCAAGTACCTGCTTGGCAGAACGCCCGATGTGATCCTGCCCAACGGCATCAACAACCAGCGCTTTGAGGCATTGCACGAATTCCAGAACCTTCACCGGGAGTACAAAGAAAAAATACACCAGTTTGCTATGGCTCACTTCTTCAAGAGCTATACTTTTGACCTGGACAATACGCTGTATTTCTTTACCTCGGGCAGGTATGAATACAAAAACAAAGGGTTTGACCTGGCCCTTGAGGCGCTGGCTCGCCTCAACTGGAGGCTGAAAAATGAAGGGAGCGAAATGACGGTCGTCATGTTTTTCATTACAAAACAGCCATTCCACAGCATCAACCCTGACATTTTGCACAGCCGGGCTGTGCTCGAAGAGTTGCGCCAAACAACAGACGCTATCAAAAAACAGGTAGGCGAAAGATTGTTCTACTCGGCAGCCTCGAGTAGCGACCATCGACTCCCCATGCTCAACGACTTTGTTGACGACTATTGGAGACTGCGCTACAGAAGGCTTCTGCAAAGCTGGAAAACGGACCAACTACCACCAGTAGTCACTCACAATTTGGTCGACGACGGTGGCGACGACATCCTTAACTTCCTCAGAACATCCAGCCTTCTCAATCATGAGGATGACAGAGTGAAAATTGTGTATCACCCTGATTTTGTAAACTCGACCAACCCGCTGTTTGGCATGGAGTATGGCCAGTTTGTAAGAGGTTGTCACATGGGTGTTTTCCCAAGCTACTACGAGCCCTGGGGCTACACTCCGCTTGAATGTATTGCCAGCGGGGTGCCGGCCATTACGAGCGACCTGGCTGGGTTTGGCGACTATGTATTGCACAATATGAAAGACCATGCCAGCAATGGAATCTATGTGGTAAACCGGCAGAAAAGGAACTTCAATCAGTCGGCCGACCAGCTTGCTTACCAAATGTACAAGTTCATCAATATGAACCGAAGGGAAAGAATCACCTTACGAAACAAGGTGGAGAGCACGTCGGTATATTTCGACTGGACTACCCTAACGAAGTATTATGATCAAGCCTATCAGCTGGCGCTTGATCGGCTGAAGGCTTAGTCCAAATAAAAAAAGCGTCCTCAAATAAGGGCGCTTTTCCTATCTATTAATGATAATATAAACCTTAACCGATTGAAATTCTCTTGAAAGAAGTGACAGTCAATCCCTTTTGAACACTATCAAGGTATTGAGCAATCGTTTTTGAGTTGTCTTTCACGAACGCCTGGCTAAGCAATGTGCTTTCTTTGAAGAATTTGTTCAGCTTGCCAAGAGCGATTTTCTCTACCATCTCCTCTGGCTTGCCCTCCTGACGAGCAATGTCTTTTCCAATCTCAATTTCTTTTTCAATAACAGCTTTGTCAACACTGTTTTGATCCACTGCAATTGGGTTCATGGCTGCAATCTGCATACCCACGTCACGACCAGCGTCAATCACGTCAGCGCTGTTTCCACCTTTCAGAGCTACCAAAACGCCAAGTTTGCTGCCAGCGTGGATATAAGAAACTACCGTTTCGGCTTCCATCACTTCGTAAGCAGAAATTTCAAGCTTCTCACCAATCTTACCAACAAGCTCTATGATCTTCTCGTCAACTGTAAGATCGCCAGCCTTAAGTGCCTTCAAATCTTCTACCGAAGCTGGAGACTTAGCAAATGCCAGGTCGATGATCGTGTTGCCAAGCTTAACGAATTCTTCGTTTTTAGCAACAAAGTCTGTTTCGCAAGTGAGCGAGATAAGAACTGCCTTTGTATTGCTGTCGTTAGTGCGCACAAAAACGGATCCTTCTGTAGTTTCACGATCAGAGCGGGAAGCAGAAACCTTCTGTCCCTTTTTCCGCAAAATCTCTATTGCTTTTTCGAAGTCACCGTCCGATTCTGTAAGTGCTTTCTTACAATCCATCATGCCGGCGCCAGTCATTTGCCGTAACTTGTTTACGTCTTGTGCAGTGATTGCCATTGTTATTTATCCTTTAATGTTTTTTGAAATGCTTTAAACAAAAATTGAACACCGAAGGATCTCCGATGTTCAATTTTTAAAATCTATCCGTTTCCGGATACACTATTTATAAATTAATCTTTTGATTCTTCTACTGCCTCTACTTCATCTACCCGACGCTTCTCATCTTCGTCTTCTTTAGACTTTGCATCGTCTTTTTCTCTCTTGCGCTCATTGAGACCTTCCTCAATTACTTCAGAGATGTAAGATAAAATTAGTTTCACAGACTTGTAAGCATCATCGTTGCCTGGGATAGGGAAATCAACCTCGTTAGGGTTTGAGTTAGTATCCACAATAGCAAACACAGGAATGTTCAGCTTTTGAGCTTCTTTCACTGCTATGTGCTCACGCTTGATATCCACGATGAAAAGAGCTGCAGGAAGACGAGTAAGGTCAGCGATACCGCCAAGCACTCTTTCCAGCTTTTCTTTTTCACGAGTCACCATCAAACGCTCTCTCTTGGCAAGGCCGGTGAAGCTTTCTTCCTTCATCAACTTGTCAATACCCTGCATTTTCTTCAATGACTTGCGGATAGTAGCAAAGTTTGTAAGCATACCGCCCAACCAGCGCTCAGTAGCATAAGGCATCTTCAGCCTTCTTGCTTCATCAGCCACCAGGTCTTTGGCCTGCTTCTTTGTAGCCACGAACATCACCTTGCGGCCTGAACGTACTACTTGCTTGAGTGCTTTAGACGCTTCTTCGAGGCACACAAGCGTTTTGTTAAGATCGATAATATGGATTCCATTTTTCTCCATGAAAATATATGGAGCCATTTGGGGATCCCACTTTCTCGTTAAGTGTCCGAAATGAACACCAGCGTCTAGTAAGTCCTTGTATTCTAGATTAGCCATTAATTATATATAAAGTATATGAAATACTGATTAACGCTTACTGAACTGGAATCTTCTACGAGCCTTAGCACGACCGTATTTCTTACGTTCAACCATACGAGGGTCTCTGGTAAGGAAGCCTTCCTTCTTCAATGCCGGACGGAACTCCTCGCTGATTTCGCAAAGTGCCCTGGAAATTGCCAAACGAATCGCTTCTGCCTGACCTTTGATTCCACCACCGTCAACATTGATTTTGATGTCATACTTGCCCGACTCGCTGGTAAGCTCAAGAGGCTGCTGAACAATCAGACGAAGGATTTCTGAAGGGAAGTATTCTTCAAGGCTTCTTTCGTTTACGTTGAAAGTACCTTTTCCGCTCTGAAGATATAGTCTCGCTACGGAGGTCTTTCTTCTGCCTATGGTATTGATTACGTCCATTAACTAATTACTAATATGTTAACTTGATTTCTTTTGGTTGTTGTGCAGCATGAGGATGCTCAGTGCCTGCATAAACATATAGATTGCGGAATTGCTCTCTGCCCAAGCTATTCTTTGGAAGCATTCCTCTTACTGCCATCTCAACAAGTCTTCTTGGGTCTTTTTCCAACACCATTCTAGGTGAAGCAAAACGCTGACCACCAGGATAACCTGTGTGACGGATGTATGTCTTGTTGTTCATTTTCTTACCGGTAAGGCGAACCTTCTCGGCATTCAAAATGATCACATTATCTCCACAGTCCATATTAGGAGTGTAGCTAGCCTTTGTCTTTCCACGAAGAACATTAGCCACCCGGCTTGAGAAACGACCAAGAATCTGATCAGCAGCGTCAATCACTACCCAGTTCTTCTCAATTTTCGCCTTGCTTAGAGACTGTGTTTTGTAGCTTATCGTATCCATTTATCGAAACAGCTTTAATTTCTTTATTGTGTACAGAATATACCTTGCCCTCAAAAAGGGACACAAAGATAGAAGTATAAAAATTGAATTACAATAATGCCCTGAAAATATTTAAGTTAGCTCCGGCCGCTTGCCAAAATCAACTTCTCAGGGGTCAGCTATTCTTCTCCAACTGCTTGATCAGCACCTCAAAGTCCTTTGGGTATGGTGCCACAGCTCCCACTTTTTTTCCATCGAGGTCTTTGAAGACCAATTCATGAGCGTGCAACGCATAACGCTTGATCAAGGGTTGCTCTTCTTCGAACTTCCCAATATTAAACTTGCGTTTAAGGCTGGACAAGTAAAGCCACTTGCCACCGTATAGCTCATCGCAGGCAATAGGCGCTCCGGCATAAGCACAATGCACTCTTACCTGATGCATCCGACCCGTCAGTGGCTTGCAGCTTAACAAGGTGTGGTTGGAAAACGCTTTTATAGAATTCAATATGGTCTCTGATGCCTTACCTTTTCGGCTGGGCTTCACCTCACCTTTTCCTGTGGTAAGCAAAGGAACAGCCACTTTGTGGTCTTCAAACTTGTGGATGCCATCCGTCAGCGCATGATATATTTTATACACCTTCCTTTTTTCAAACTGGATGGCCAGGCTTCTATAAGCCTCGGGGTTTTTAGCGATAGCGATTACTCCCGATGTGTTTTTGTCGAGCCGGTGCGCTACCTGAGCATCAGTCACGTAGCCTCTTGCCAAATCGAGTACATTGCGTTCGCTCTGCCTGTCCATGAGGGTAGAAAGAAAAGGAGGCTTGTTTACCAGCAGGTAGTTCTCATTTTCAAACAAAATCCAGTCTTCAAATTTCTCTTTCTTCATGAACCAAAACTAATTCCGGCCACAAAGCTATCACACAAAGTGCAAAAACCCTCCAATGGTTGAATTAAGGTTGTCAATAGCTGATATTTATCCTTCCTTGTTGAAAAGAACCCAATATGAAAAGATCAACCTTCCTGTTTCTTACCGCATTACTCTGCCAGCAGGCTTTCGGCCAGCAAAATGAGTTTCTGGCAAAAGTAGAAGCGGCCTACGACAACTTCGCCGAGAAAAGCATCTCAGTAAGGCGGTTCAAACACAGCGACGTGGAGCCACTACTTTTGAACCTCAAGACAAAACAAGGCTTCTCTGTTGCCAAAGCAGGTGAGAGCATAGAGGGCCGGAGCATCTATTTGGTGAAAGCCGGTACAGGCCCTGTAAAAGTTTTGCTTTGGTCGCAAATGCACGGCGACGAAACGACCGCCACGAGGGTGCTGCTCGACCTTTTCAATTTCCTTTCTGACGAAAGCACATTTGCCAAAGAAAAGGAGGCCTTATTAAAAGGTGTCACTTTGTACTTCATTCCCATACTGAACCCCGACGGGGCAGAGCAGTTTCAAAGGCGAAATGCTTTGGGGATCGACATCAATAGGGACGCCGTAAGACTACAGTCGCCGGAGGCACAGCTATTGAAGCACGTCAGAGACAGCCTGAATCCTGATTTCGGCTTCAACCTACACGACCAGAATTCGGCAACCAGCGCTGGCAGCACAGGGAAGCCAGCGTCTCTGTCTTTTTTGGCACCCGCATTCAACGAAGCAAAAGACATTAATGCATCAAGAAAGGCCGCCCTGCAAGTCGTGGTCAAACTCAACAACCTGGTTCAAAACTACATGCCCGGCCACACTGCCAGGTACGACGACACTTTTGAGCCCAGGGCCTTTGGCGACAACATCCAGAAATGGGGCACCAGCACAATCCTTATCGAATGTGGCGCTTACCCTAACGACCCTGAAAAGCAAATGATCAGAAAAGTACATTTTCTCGCCCTGCTGGGCACCCTGCAAAGCATATCCGATGGGAGTTATAAAAAGCTTGATAGCAACGACTATTTCAAAATACCTGAAAACGGACGGTACTACGTAGACCTGCTGGTTAAAAATGGGCAGCTAGCGCTTGATAGCAGTTGGTATACCATGGATTTAGCCATACGCCTCAGGGAAAACACCCGTGAAGACCTTAGAACCTACGACGTGGCGGGCTATATTGAAGATGTTGGCGATATGTCGGTCTATTTTGGTTACGACGAAATTGATGCGACCGGAATGACGATCGTGCCAGGGAAAGTTTACCCGGATGTTTTCGATACCATGGATGCCATTCCAGTTGACAACATTGACAACTGGCTGCAGGAAGGGTACACTTATGTGAAGGTGAGGAAGCCAGTCGGGAGATATGTTGACTTGCCTGTCAATGTTATCGGCGCTTACCAAACGCCTGATGAAAGCATCTCATTTGGCGATCCAGCCACATTCATCGTCACAAAAGACGGAAAGGTGATGTTCACGGTGGTAAATGGAATGGTTTACAATCCGACTGCTAACAACAAGGGGGTAAAGAACGGAGTGGTGGTCAGGTAAAACAAAATATGCTCTTTTGGGCCCTTGCGTAATTGATGCTAGGCTAGGCACCCTCAATCACTACATTGAACTATTTCAATTTTTTCGTAAAAAAATTAAGAATTTCATAAAACTACGTAACCAGCACTAATCTCCTCTCTACTCACATAGCCTTTCCATTAAGAATCACTATTTTTGGAAGCCCTAATTTACACTTGGTCGGCTCAAGCCAAATAAAAGGCTATGCCGGCATAAAAATTATACTTTATGAGAGACGTGCTGGAACAGGTAAGGATTGAACTTGGCAAGCCTTACGAAGACCTGACCTTTTTGCTGGAAGCCCTTAAGGATTCATTATCCGAAAACGGTGAAGAAGCCATTGCTTCCAAAATTCCCTGGATCAACAAAATAAACTTTAGCAATACCGACCAGCTTAGCGAAAAGGAGATTCAGCTTTACTCACTGGTGTTTCAAATAGTGAACATGGTTGAAGTAAATGCCGCTGTGCAAAGCCGCAGGCATTTGGAAGACCAGTCGCTGCCAAGTATCAGTGGTTTGTGGGCCAAAAATTTACAATCGCTCAAGGAGGCTGGGGTCAGCCCAAAAGACATTGCCAGCAAACTGGCCGAGATTTCAATTGAGCCGGTGCTCACGGCACACCCAACGGAAGCCAAGCGTGCATCTGTACTCGAGCACCACAGGGAGCTTTACCTTCTCATTGTGCAGCGGGAAAACCAGATGTACACCAAAAAGGAGAAGGACAATATCAGACATAATATAAAGCTGGTACTGTACCGCCTTTGGAAAACCGGGGAGATTTATGTGGAGAAGCCGGACGTAGCCTCTGAGTTAAGAAACATCCTGCACTACCTGGTAAATGTGTTCCCTGACGTGATACCGGTGCTTGACCGCCGCATGATACAAGCCTGGGATGACGCAGGGTTTGACAGGTCTCTTCTCCTCAACAATTCCGCCTTTCCGAAGATCAGCTTCGGTGACTGGGTGGGCGGAGACAGAGATGGTCACCCACTGGTAACTGCCCAGGTGACCGCCGAAACCCTGCAAACCCTTAGGCTCAACGCCATCGTGGTGGTGCGCCGCCGGTTACTG
Organism: uncultured Imperialibacter sp.; assembly: GCF_963974565.1. Taxonomy (NCBI): domain Bacteria; kingdom Pseudomonadati; phylum Bacteroidota; class Cytophagia; order Cytophagales; family Flammeovirgaceae; genus Imperialibacter; species uncultured Imperialibacter sp. The sequence continues at coordinate 38,789 of NZ_CAXBCJ010000019.1, forward strand.
ATGCTCGTAAAGCACCTCAGTCTGGCATGCGATATTGATAAAGTATACCCGCCCCTAAGAGAGAGGGCCTACCACCTGATGCATGAATTGGGTGAAAAAGGAATTGAAGCTTTGCAGCGCAATAAAGGTGAAGCATTTCGCCAGTTCGTCAATATTCTGATGGCCCGACTGCCCATTGACACAAAAAGGGGTCACGCCACTGAACTACAAGAATTCAAGGGCGCCTATGCTGGCTCAAAAGAGCTCATTGACGATCTTACCATTTTGAAAGATGCCCTCATAGACTATGGTGCCAAATCCATTGCCTTTGATGAGGTAATAGGAGCCATTAGGATCGTAGAAACATTTGGCCTTCACCTGGCCCGCCTGGACATACGCCAAAACAGTGCATTTCACGACAAGGCTATTTCTCAGCTGATGGACGCCGCTGGCCTGAAAGGGGCTGACTACCTGCAGTGGAATGAAGAAGAGAGACTGGCGTTTCTGAACAAAGAGTTAGCCTCCAACCGGCCCTTTGCCAACAAAAATGTTCCACTGGGTGAAAACGCCCAGGCGGTGGTAGACTGCCTCAAGGTAGTGGAACAGCATATTTCAAAGTACGGCACAGAAGGCATCGGCTCACTCATTGTCAGCATGACCAGGAGTGTCTCCGATTTGCTCGCCGTTTATCTGCTAGCGAGAGAAGCCGGGCTAACAACCCAATCGGAAGAAGGGCTCGTTTGCATTTTGCCGGTGGTTCCATTGCTTGAAACGATCGAAGACCTTGAAAACGGTGGTCAGATTTTAAAAGGCTTTTTAGAGCATCCTTTCACCAAAAGAAGCATTGAATACATAAAAACCAAGAACCAGGCCAGCTCGCTCTTCCAGCAGGTGATGGTAGGATACAGCGACAGTAACAAAGATGGCGGCATCATGGCCAGCCAGTGGAACCTATACAAAGCACAGTCTCGGTTGAGCCAAATTGGACGTGATCTGGGCGTGAAAATTGTGTTCTTCCACGGCAAAGGCGGCTCAATCAGCCGTGGCGCAGGCCCGACGCACTACTTCGTTAATGCCCTTCCGCATTCTTCTCTTCAGGGAGCCATCCGGCTGACCGAACAGGGTGAAACCATTGCGCAAAAGTATGCCAACAAGGTAAACGCCGAATACAACCTGGAACTGTTGGTTGCCAGCACTGCCGCCCGAACTATTTTGGACGGCGTGACCGAAAGAAAGTATCACCCTATGGCGGAAATTCTTGAGAAGCTCGCCAACGAAAGCAAAGGCTACTATGAGAAGCTAATGCACGAAGAAGGCTTCATACAGTTTTTCAGAGAAGCTACCCCCATCGATGCTATCGAATCCAGTAAAATTGGTTCAAGGCCTGCGAGAAGGTCCGGCGCCAAGTCATTGGAGGATCTGAGAGCCATTCCGTGGGTATTTAGCTGGAGCCAGTCGAGGTATAATATGACCAGCTGGTTTGGTGTTGGTTCTACTCTGCAAAATTTGAGAGACAATCAGCCCGAAATTTATGCGGAGTTCAAGAAGGCTATCAAGTTTGATCCTCTCATTCGTTATGTATTCACCAACATCGACACCAGCCTTGCCTCCACCGACGAATTGATCATGAAGGAGTATGCGTCGCTGGTAACTGATGACAAAGTGAGAGAAAAATTCCTCAACATCTTTATTACGGAGCTAAAGAAAACAAGTGAAGCGCTTGAAGGTCTTCTGGGAAGGCCAATGAAGGAAAGGCGGAGAAACCACTACTACTCCAGTCTTTTGAGGGCATCCCTGATGGACAACCTTCACAAGACCCAGGTGAGCTTGCTTAAAAAGTGGCGCAAAGAGAAAGAAGAAGGGTCTGACAAGACTGAGGTAACACTTACTCATTTGCTCATTACTATCAATGCAATAGCAAGTGCTATGCGAAACACCGGTTGATGAATTGATTTGAATTGCGCCTGAAAAGTGTCATATTTCTTAATATTTCGCTTTCAGGCCATGAATCGTCTCAAACTCAACATGTTTATCTCTGCATTTATCGCCATGACATTGTCTGGCTGTTATATGCAAAACGCCCCGGTTCATTTGGGGCAAAAGATAAGCGGCGTGTCGCTGGTGGCAGGCAGGGAAGTAAGCACTGAAGAAGAACTTGAGCACCTCGACAGCGTTGGTGCCAAATGGGTTGCTATTATTCCCTTTGCCTTTGCCCCCGGGCACTCTCCTGAGCTGCACTTCAATCACTCCCGTCAGTGGGGAGGGGAAACGACTAATGGCGTTGCTCAACAGATTGTGGCTGCACATAACAAAGGCCTGAAGGTAATGGTAAAGCCGCATGTGTGGGTGAGAGGCGACGGCTGGGCTGGCGATTTTGTACTTCAAACGGAGGAAGAATGGGCGGCATGGGAAGAAAACTACCTGAGCTATATCATGACTTATCTGAAGGTAGCCGACTCATTGAATGCCGAAATTTTTTGCATTGGCACTGAATTCAATCAGGCCATCATACACCGTCCTGATTTTTGGGTGAAACTTGCTACCACATGCCGGGCGAACTTCAAAGGCAAACTGACCTACGCTGCCAACTGGGACAACTACATGGAGGTGAGCTGCTGGGAACAGTTGGACTACATCGGCATTGATGCATACTTCCCAATCAGCGACGAAAAAACACCTTCAGTAAAACAGCTGAAGAAAAATTGGGCGGAGCCGAAAAAGTCACTAGAAAAGCTTTCTCAAAAATTTAACCGCCCCGTTCTGTTCACTGAATATGGCTACCGCAGCGCTGACTATGCAGCAGCTAAACATTGGGAATTGAACGAAAAAGAACAGCCGCTAAACCTGCAGGCCCAAAGCAATACGTATGAAGCGCTCTTCCAGTCTTTCTGGGACGAGCCATGGTTTTCTGGTGGGTTTCTTTGGAAATGGTATCCTGACCACCCTAAGGCCGGCGGAATGGAGAACAACGACTATACGCCACAAAACAAGCCTGCAGAAGTTGTTATCAAAAAGTGGTATGGCCGGGATGCAAATATTCCGCAAGCTGGCAACTAGTCCATTGCTTTTGCTTTGGGGCTCGCCATGGCCAACACCTTGAACATCCACTTGGCCAACGGCTTGTTTCCCTTTCGCTTCGTGAGATCCAAAAACCAACCATATTTCTTCATGATAGGGATTTTGTGAGTTTCTACCAACTCTATCAGGGCTCCGTCCGGATCTTCCACATAGGCGAACCGACCTCCGGCTTCTCCCATGGCAAAAGTGCCCTTGCTGTCAATGGTAAATTTGTGGCCAGCTTTGTTCAGCACCTTCTGAAGAGGCTCCATATCCAGCACATCGAAGCAAAGGTGGATGAATCCACAGTCGCCCCAATATCTCGTATCGTCAAAAATTCTTTTTCCTGCTTTGTCTTTCCTTTCAACAAGCTCAAGCTCTATCCCTCCCAGTAGCTGGCTAAAGGCCCCCACTTGTCCGGGAGTTTTGCTCAACACCAGTCGCCGGACAGCCGGTGAGCCAGCATCGACGAACTTGTCTCCCTTGGCCTCTTCATCGAACACTACTCCTGACTTGCCAAGCAGCGTTTGGTAAAATGGCAGCGATTTGTCCACTGACGAAACTCCTATAACGGCTCCGAAAATGCCGCCAGTGAGGTTGCCATTCTCGCCAAACCACCCTTCTGAAATCTCAACAACCTGAAATATGTTGCCCATTGGATCCTTTACCCACGCATACCCTCTCCCTTTAGCGTCTGTCAGAATCTCTGACACCTCTGCTTTGGCGCTTTGAGCAAGTGCTACAAATGATTTAATGTTTCGGGTTTTGATCTTTAGAGCGAACAGACCGAGGTCACCATACACAGGGTTAAAAGAGCAGCTGCCGGGTGTTCTGCTTGTAAACTGCCAAATTTCCGCACCACCGCCGCCGGCCATGTTCAAGGCCAGCACAGCCCTTCTGGAGTGCACCTCTCCGCCAGTGTAGGGCGTCATAAGTGCTGCTTCAGCTCTGTCGTCGAAGATGGCGACAGACAAGCCGAACATTTTGCTGTACCATGGCCAGTATTTATCAATATCCGGCACACCTATGCCTGCCTGCTGAACTCCAGTAATGTAACTTTCCATAGAACCTATTGATCAGTCTTGAGTAGTTTTTTATAAAGGCTTGTCAGCCTATGCTGAGAAGCGCCCCAAAAATACAAGCTAAAAACTAAAAAGTTAGCAAATTGAACCCGAAGGTAGCTATTGGTGTCATATTTTCTTGCTGACACTACTATCTCCCTGGGCATGATCCGGAAGCTGCTTTTCCTCTTTATCCGTTCTATGATGTCATAGTCCTCCATGATAAGATAGTGTTCCTGAAAGCCTCCCAAATTCCGAAAAAGCTCTTTTGTGACAAAAAGCGTTTGATCACCACCCCGACACCAAAGAAATGGGAACCTTGTAAAAAAAGCATTGATTCTAAGCGACAAATTGTTCGAATTGAAGCGGTAGCGATAACAGCCGCTTTCGTAACCCCGTGAGAGCGATTGAAAAATATCGGTCATATAGTCGGGCTCAACAACAACGTCGGCATGCACAAAGTAGAACACATCGCCACCGGCTTTTTCAGCACCAAGGTTCATTTGCACCGATCGCTGCCTGACAGCAGTTTTAACCACCACCGCCCCGGCAGCCGCAGCCAATCGAGCTGTGTCGTCACTGCTACCTCCATCCACAACAATTATTTCCCTGCTTTCGTCATCGCCGTGCCTTTTCAGGCTTTCAATCAGGCGAACGATATTCTGCTCTTCATTGTAGGTTGGAATGATTACGCTGATTGTCATTGATGCGTTGGGTCGTTCGTGTCAGTTTCTCCATTTGAAACCTGCCGGGCTTCCGTTTGTTCTCACCAGCGCTTACAAGCTCCATCCAGCAGGTGTCCTCAGACTTGTGCCAGTATAGCGGCTTCAAAAGCAACACCCAAAAATTAACTGACTATTTTTCTGTAGCGGCACAGCTACTACTCATCCTCATCCGGTGAGTCATCCCGAAGAACTTCTATTTCCTCCATGTCGCTCTTGCGAAGTTTAAAAAAGAAAGTTGAGCCTTTGCCCACCGTGCTGGTAACGCTGACTTTACTGCCATGGGCTTCGATAATGTGCTTGACGATGGCAAGCCCCAAACCAGTCCCCCCTTTTTCTTTCGACCGGCTCTTTTCCACTCTATAAAACCGTTCGAACACCCGTTTCAAGTCTTCAGGAGGTATTCCACGCCCGGTATCTTTGACGAATATAGTTACATCATGCTTTCCCTCTTCGAAATCGATCTCCACCATACCTTCATCCTTGGTATATTTGATTCCATTCGAAATGAGGTTAGTCAGCACCTGATAGATTCTCTGAAAATCGGCGTGAACATAAATCGGGGCCTTCCCTGCCTTCGTATAGCTAAGCTTGATTTTCTTCTTCTCGGCTTTCTCTTCGAACTGTTCAATAATTTCCTCTGTAAGCTCCCGAACATCAAAGTCTTCAAAATGCATTTTAATTTCACCAGTTTCCATTTGAGAAATGGTTAACAGGTCGTGCACCAGAATGTCCAGACCATCAAGGCTCTTGGCGGCTTTTTTCAGGAACTTGATCCTAACAGACTTGTCTTCAACCGCCCCATCCAAAAGTGTATGCACAAATCCCTGAGCAGCAAAAATGGGTGTCTTCAGCTCGTGGGAAACATCGGCAAGAAACTCCCTTCTGAAAGCCTCCATCTTCTTCAACTCATCGATCTCCCGCTGCTTGATTTTTGCGTAGGAATAAATCTCTTCATTGATTCTCTTGAGCGGGCTGAGGGGATTTGAAGAGGGATCATCTACTTCAGTGAAATCTTTTTTCCTTATGTTTTCAAAAGCCTCATTAATGCCATTGATTTCCTTAAAAAAAAGAAATTCCAGCACGACGCTGATCAACAGATAAGAAGACGAAAACGAAAGCCCAAATGCGACAAAGAGAGCTGTGACGGTTACCTGAGGCAGCAGGTACAAAAAAGCAGTAGTAATAACGGATATGGAAACAGATAGCAGCAGCGCAAGGGCCCGGGAGTTAAGCAACATAAAAGCTTAGTTAGCCTCAAACTTATATCCAACGCCTTTCACGGTAGATATATATCCTTCCCCTATTTTCTCTCTGACTTTTCTGATATGCACATCGACTGTGCGTGCCAACACATATACGTCGGTGCCCCATATGTTCTGCAACAGATCATCCCGGCTGAACACCTTTCCAGGGTTTTGGGCAAGGAAGTACAGCAGCTCAAATTCCTTTTTGGGAAGGTTGATCTTGTCCTCCCCAATAGTGGCAGTGTAGCTTGTCCGGTCAATACTTAAATCCCCTGCCGACACCTGATTATTGTCCTTCTTCTTTTTAGAGTCTCGTCTGAACAAGGCGTTTATCCTGCTCATCAAAGCCCTCGGCTTAATCGGCTTTGTTATATAATCGTCGGCTCCGATATCAAAAGCCGCTACTTCCGAGTATTCTTCAGACCGTGCTGTTAGAAAAATAACGAAAGAGTTATTGAGCTCTGGTATCTCTCTTAGCTGCCTGCATGTTTCCACACCGTCCTGATGAGGCATCATTATGTCCAGCAGAATGAGGTCGGGATGGTAGGTTTTGGCAATTTCAACAGCCTTTCTACCATCGAGCGACGTCTTTACGTCATAACCTTCTTTGGCCAGGTTGTACTTTAGCAGCTCTAATATGTCAGCTTCATCGTCTACTACCAGTACCTTTTGTGATTGCTTATTTCCCATTGTTCACCGGGGGATTACGATAATTTAAAAACCAGGTCTTAGTGCTGTATTTTTTGTTACTCAACCGATAAAAACCAGCTACGAATACTAAAGACGGCTTAAAAGTAGACAATAAAGAACTGAATGTAAAAGCGGTAACAATTTGTTAATACTACTCCTGAACGACCGCCAGCCTAGACTTAATATTCTTTGCGTCGGTGATATCAATGTCTACCGAACCCACTAAAAACATCTTAGCTCTCACTTTGAGCGGAATCTTATTCGCATCGTCAGACATCCATAGCAAGATAGCATCTTCCCCTTCAAAAATACTGTTTTCTGGCATAACAGGTGCAAAAACCAATGAGTTGATCTTGCCGAGTTTGGTCTTCAGCACTTCACGCCTTACAAACCTGATTTTCATATCGAAAAGTTCTTTGTCGAAAAAAGCTTTTACCTGGAGCGTATCGTTGGGTTGAGTTTTTGAAAAGTCAAGCGTCCGGATGTAGTAGTAACCACTTACCAGGTCCTGGATATTGGACGGTATATCGTACATTTTGGTTTCCTTCGGCTTAAAGGTATGCTTGTCCAGCGTGGTCACTTTGGCCTTTTCCCCCTGGTGATCAAAATCAACTATTTCATACTTCCTATACTTTCCTTCCTGGATATTCCTGTAAAACTGGTGCGGCACCAGAGAGGCGGTGTCATAATAAGTGCCCCAGTTGTCCTTTACGCTATACAGAAAATCGGCCAGGCCTGTAGTTTTTCCATAGACGTCGATGCGGTAGCAAGGCCTCCCATTCCGCCTTTCAATATCCGGCAGAATGCTCATCGTAGCTTCACCGGCAGTCAGCATGCCAATGTGCAGTCTGTACTCCAAAAGCTCACCCTTTTTGAAACTTCGGTTACTAAGGGTTCTAAATGCACGATCACCAGCGTACTGACCGAACGCTGAAAAAATTCCTGCGAGTGCTATTAACCCACCTATTTTTGTCAGTATATTTTTCATAACGAAGGATATACTCCTTTTAAATAAGTCACATATGCCCTAAGGTCACCCCCAAACCTCTCCTCTAATTCGTTTTCGAAGCTGGTCATTTTGCCACGGTACCTCAGGTATGACATAAAGAAGGTATTATTGGGCAACCTGTTTTCAGTCTTCCACTGAAAAGGCTTTCTTTCTTTGAAGCGCAGGGTGTCCAGGTTTTTCATTATGTCATAAATCATGTCCTTTTTTTGCTCACTTTTCAGGGCAACAGACATTGATTCGTCCATGGTTGTATATAAGCTATCCAATTTTCGTGCCCCATTCAAATAGTGACGGTAGATCTTTTCATAATCGACCTCCGAGTTTACATACGACGTGAGTTCAGCTGAGTTTTGTCCGAACCGGTTCTTTAAGAACTGAATGGCACCCATTCTTCCCACAAAGCTGGCCAGGTTCTCATTAAACTCAACGCTGTCTTTAACGTAAAGCGTGCCGTGTGTAAGCTCATGAATGATCAATTCAGCCAGATCACCTTCTGATCTCTCCAGCATTTTACTCAAAATCGGATCCTTAAACCAGCCCAGGGTAGACCAACCGCTTACCATGCCGATATGCGTGTCGTAGCCAGCCGAGTCCAGCCTCGCCCTTTCAAGCTTCGCCTTTTCCAGGTCAAAGTATCCCTTGTAGGGAAACGACCCCAGAAACGGAAACTTCCAGCGATATGGCACCAGTGCAAACGGCTCTGCGGCGGTTACGTTCCAGAGTAAATTTTCGCCCTTCTGATTGTACATCGTCGTATAGTTGTCAGAAGGGGAAATACCCAGAGAGTCAACCGCAAAAGACCTTATCTCCTGAATGAGCCTTAGCTTGGCCTTTAAAGAGTCCGGGAAGTCGGGTGACTCAAGAAATTCCCCAATTGGTTGAGCTTCCCACAAGATCTCAAACTGACCTTTGCCCTGCATCCACCCATAACTAACCAAATCTCTATAGTAGATCAATACTGCTACCAAAAGCAGAACAATCGTTAAAACAATCTTTTTCTTCACGATTCCAATTTAGCTCTTCAACACCTAACGACGAAAAATATTGTACAGGAAGCAAATCGCCGAACCATTTAGAGCGCCGAGCGTATAATACCTTGTAAAACATAGTACTAATCATTACCTTGTCTATATGAAGTCTCCTGAACAATTTCAAAGGCACAATAAGATCATCGGAAAAATTCTGATTGTCGTATCACTTCTGCACCTTGTGTTCTCAGCTTTTATGTACAATGCTGTCTATTTTTTCGACAGCTGGGAAATATTTAGTGACATCCATATAGGTGGGCTTACTTTCAGACATCCCGCTGCCCTTATGTATGCCTTCCCGTTTTTCTATGTTGGGCTGGCCATTATCGAGTTTATCCTGGCTGCCGGCATACTGGCCAACCAAAAATGGGCACAAAAAGCGTCGATGGCACCTGCGGTTTTCTACTTCTTCAATTTTCCGCTGGGCACTGCATTTTGTATCTATATCTTCCTCACTTTCTGGGAAACACCCACAGCCGCTGAGATGGAAGTCAGTCAAAAGGCGGAAGAGAATAGCTGAAGGCTATTGTTGTGTGACAGGGTAAATCTGCCCGTGATAGCGTTGGTATTTGAGGCGAATCCTAGTAAATTCACAGCCCCAATACTCAATATTTTAATCACATATCATGAGCGATAAAACTGAAAAACTGAAGGCGCTGGCGCTGACCATCGACAAACTTGAAAAAACTTACGGCAAAGGCACCATCATGAAGCTGAGTGATGAGCGGGTAGTTGACGTGCCAGCCATTTCTACAGGCTCTTTGGGGCTTGATATCGCTCTTGGTGTTGGTGGAATTCCAAGAGGCCGGGTAATTGAAATTTACGGACCGGAATCATCAGGTAAAACCACCCTTTCAATGCACTGCATTGCGGAGGCTCAAAAAAAGGGAGGTCTTGCTGCTTTCATTGATGCGGAACATGCCTTTGACAAATCCTATGCAGAAAAGCTCGGCATTGACACCGAGAACCTGCTCATTTCTCAACCCGACAATGGAGAGCAGGCGCTTGAAATTACAGAACACCTGATCCGTTCAGGCGCTATTGACATCATCGTGATTGACTCCGTAGCTGCCCTTGTGCCAAAAGGAGAACTTGAGGGAGAAATGGGTGATAGCAAAATGGGTTTGCAAGCCAGGTTGATGTCGCAGGCTTTGAGAAAGCTGACTGGTACTATTAATAAGACTGGCTGTTCCTGCATATTCATTAACCAGTTGAGAGAGAAAATAGGCGTGATGTTCGGAAATCCTGAAACCACCACTGGTGGTAATGCGCTGAAGTTTTATGCTTCGGTTAGGCTTGACATTCGCCGTGTGGGTCAAATCAAAGAGGGCGCTGACAACGTGACTGGTAACCGCACCCGGGTGAAAGTGGTAAAGAACAAAGTGGCACCTCCATTTAAAATCGTGGAGTTCGATATCATGTATGGTAAAGGCATCTCCAAAGTAGGCGAGATTATCGACATTGGGGTTGACCTGGACATTGTGAAAAAGTCAGGCTCGTGGTTCTCGTATCAGGAAACCAAGCTGGGTCAGGGAAGGGATTCAGTAAAGGAATTGCTGCTTGACAACCCTGAACTGATGGAAGAAATAGAAAAGAAAATCAAAGAAAAAATTGCGGGCGTTGCTGCACCGGCTCCTGCAGTGGCAGAAAAAGAATAAACAAACAAAAAGCCTTTAGTTTTTCGACCCTCAACGGGCTTAAAACTAAAGGCTTACTTTTTACAGACTCCCGGTCTACTTTGCGTAAGCAATCGATCGCATCTCACGAATAACAGTCACCTTTATCTGCCCCGGGTACTGCATATCTCTCTCGATCTTCTGGCTAATCTCAAACGACATGTCGCCAGCTCTTTGGTCAGACACGGAATCAGCGTCTACAATCACCCTGAGCTCACGGCCGGCCTGAATAGCGTAGCATTTATTGACGCCATCAAACTCCAGCGCTAAAGCTTCCAGCTCCTTCAATCGGCGGATGTACGACTCCATCACCTCACGGCGGGCGCCTGGCCGTGAGCCTGAAATAGCGTCACATGCCTGAATGATAGGTGAAATCATCGCTGTCATTTCCACTTCATCGTGGTGAGCGCCAATGGCGTTGCAAACATCAGGATGCTCCTTGTATTTCTTGGCCAGCTCCATGCCTAGGATCGCATGTGGCTGCTCTGGCTCTTCGGGCCACACCTTGCCAATATCATGTAGAAGCCCGGCTCTTTTGGCCATCTTGGCATTCAGCCCAAGCTCAGCAGCCAGCGTGGCGCAAAGCTTCGCTACCTCTCTGGAATGCTGAAGCAGGTTTTGCCCGTAAGACGAACGGAACCTCATCCGGCCAACCATTTTGATCAATTCAGGGTGCACCCCGTGAATACCCAACTCAATCACAGTCTTCTCACCAATTTCGACTATTTCATCATCGATGTTCTTGGCAGTTTTGGCCACGATCTCTTCAATACGGGCCGGGTGAATCCTGCCATCCTGCACCAGGCGGTGCAAAGACAATCTGGCTACCTCACGGCGTACCGGATCAAAACCTGAGATGATGATGGCTTCTGGTGTGTCGTCAACTATGATCTCCACTCCTGTAGCCGCTTCCAATGCCCGGATGTTTCTACCTTCACGCCCAATGATCTTGCCTTTGATGTCGTCACTTTCAATGTTGAAAATGGAAACACAATTTTCTATGGCGTGCTCTGTAGCAGTTCGCTGGATTGTCTGGAGAACGATCTTCTTCGCTTCCTTGGTAGCAGTCAGCTTCGATTCTTCAATAATCTCTTTGATGTGAGACGATGCCTTGGAACGAGCTTCGTCTTTCAGCGTTTCCACCAGCTGCTCTCTTGCTTCGTCGGCTGTGAGGCTTGAAATTTTTTCGAGGATCTCTACTTGCTGCTGCCTGATTTTGTCCAGCTCTTCCTTCCTCTTTTTCAATATCTCCATTTGAGCATTCAGGTTCTCCTTGGCAGAGTCTAGCTCAGCCTCGGTTCTCTTGTTCTGCTCAAACTGCTTCGATAGCGCCTGCTCTCTTTGCTTGATCTTGTTTTCGTTGGAGATGATGATGGCCTTTTTCCTATTCGACTCCTCCTCGAATTCTTCTCTAAGCTTCAGGAATCTTTCTTTGGCTTCAAGAATCTTATTCTTCTTGATGTTCTCAGCCTCAATTTCAGCTTCTTTTACCAGCAGCTTACTCTTTTCTTCAATGTCCGACTCCTTAGATGCATAGGATTTCTTAAGGGCCATTCTCCCTGCGAGAAAGCCCGCCACAATCCCAACAAAGGCAAATAGGATGATATATACGGTTGTGTCCATAACATTTAATATAAGGTGTATACTATTACTAGTTAGCACCAGCAGAAATTGCTACAGAAGCACAGGGTAAAAAATGATATGCAGGTTTATAAGGCCTGGGTGATCAGATGATTTAGGTGAGTAATTTTTTCTAGTGTTACCTGATCATTGTCTACAACAGTCTCGTCGACTTTCAGTTTTTCAATAAGCAAGTCGAAGGACACCATTGCCAGCAAGTCTTGTGGATCGTCGATGCCAAATTGTTCCTTGTACGACTTCATCCTTTCATTCAATTGCTTGCCTGCCTGACGTACCATGCCCTCTTCATGAGCCGATACCTTCATTGGGTATTCTCTGTTGCCTATTTTTATCCGTATCGAAAGCTGTTCCCCCATCACTTATCCTTACAGGTTATTGACTCAAATGAGCAATGCACCTATCTATCTCCTTAATATATTCATTTAATACTTGTTTGAGTTCTGTCGAGTCGTCTCCGCTCAATGCCAAACTATCAGCAATCTTACTAATTTTAAATTTATTTTGGAAGTCGCTTATCTGATGTTCCTTCGAACTCAAAACACTACGGAGCTCTTCATTCTCCGTTTTGGTATGATCTAACTCCTTTTTCAGGTTTTTATATTCATTTAAAAGAAGGGAAATCTTTCTTTCCAATGAGTTTAATTCCGAGTTGAGTTGGTTTGAGTTCATAGTAATCACTTCCTTATTATAGCCCCAAGCTGACTTTCAAAAGCAGCTATCAACGCATTCATTGTTTTGTCAATTTGCTTGTCCTTCAGGGTCTCCTTCTCATCCTGAAGAGTGAAACTGATGGCATACGACTTCTTACCAGCTTCCAGCTTGTCTCCTTCATAAACGCTGAAAACATTCAGCCCCTTGATCAGTCTACGTTCCGCTTGCCTGGCCACTTTCTCAACCTGCGAGAAACTCACTGACTTGTCCAGCACTAACGACAAGTCACGGCGCACTTCTGGAAACTTCGGCACTTCAGCATAGTCGATTGTGCCTTTGTACCACTTCAGCAGTTGCTTCCAGTCGATGTCAGCATAAAAGACCGGCTGTCGCACCTCCGCCAGCTTCAGCACCTTTTTGTTTACCTGCCCAATGCTTGCAAACATTTTTCCATTCAACGAAAAATCAAGGCCCGACTCAAATGTCTTGTCTGAGGTAGGTTGAGTCTCGTATCCTGAGATGTTCAATTTATTCAAAATTTGCTGCAAAGCAGCGGACAAATCGTAGAATTCTATCGCTTTGGTTGGCTGTCTCCAGGATTCCTCATGAGAGGCGCCTGTAACAAACAATGCCAGCCTGTTTTGCTCCCGGTACTTTCCGCTGTCCTTCTTATGATACGTCTTGCCAAACTCAAAAAACTTCAGGTTCGGTTGGCGGTGGTTGTTGTTGTAAGCCACCACTTCCAGTCCACTGAAAAGCATTGACTGACGCATCACGCCAAGCTCTTCACTCAACTTGTTAAGGATAACGACATTCTGCTCTTCCTCGTACAATCCTGATTTGGCACCATATTCAGCATTGGTCAGAGAGTTGGTGATGATTTCGTAGAAGGATCTTGCCGCCAGGAACTCCGAAATTTTAAGCTGAAGCTTATTGTCGTCCACCGTCGGGAATTCCGACAAAGTTTTGGCACCAATAGTCGCCGATAACTCAATATTATCGATGCCATACACCCTCAAAACCTCCTCTACTATGTCTATTTCACGCTGCACATCCACCCTGTAGGGAGGCACAACAGCGGTGAAATCATGAGCCGTTAAATCCTCAACACCAATGTGCAGATTTTTCAAAATTTTCAGAATAGCCTCTCTGCCGATATCTTTCCCCATCAGCATATTGACCCTGGCAAAGCGAACTTTGAACCTGAAGTCGGCAATGGGCTGCGGGTAGATATCAACTACCTCAGAGCTAATACTTCCTCCAGCCACTTCTTTTATAAGGAGTGCAGCATGTTTCAAAGCATTTACGGCCCCATTTGGGTCAATGCCTCGTTCAAATCTGAAAGAAGCATCAGTTTTCAGACCATGCAAGATGGCAGTGCGTCTCACGTAGTCAGGAGAGAAGTAGGCAGACTCGAGAAAGATACTTGTCGTGGTGTCGGATACGCCCGAGTGTGTGCCGCCGAAAACGCCTGCTATACACATACCTTCTTCGGCATCGCAAATCATCAGGTCATTGGCCGAAAGCTTCCTCTCTTTCTCATCCAATGTGGTAAACTTAGTGCCTTCGGGAAGCGTCTTGACAACCACCTTTCCTCCCTTGATTTTCGCAGCGTCGAAAGCATGTAGCGGCTGACCCACGCCGTGGCAGATATAATTGGTTACGTCAACGATGTTGTTGATGGGAGTGAGTCCTATCGCCTCCAGGCGAGCTTTGAGCCATGACGGCGAAGGCCCAACTTTCAGGCCCGTCAATGTAACGCCTGCATACCTTGGACACGCCTCAGCGTTTTCAACAGAAACGTCTATTTTAAGAGACTTGTCATCTGTTTTAAAAGTATCAATAGGAGGGAACTTCAAAGGCCTTCCGTAAAAGGCTGCCAGGTCTCTGGCTGTGCCGTAGTGCGAGGTGGCATCGGCCCTGTTGGGTGTTAGGCCAATTTCGAATACATAGTCTGTGGTTGGCTTAAAATAATCTGCCGCTGGCGTGCCATTGGGTAACTGCGTATCCAGCACAATTACGCCACCATGGTCGCTGCTCAGGCCTATTTCGTCCTCAGCGCAGATCATCCCGTTCGACTCTTCGCCTCTTATTTTTGCTCTCTTGATTTGGAAAGGCTCACCTGCCTTAGGGTGTATCGTGGTGCCATTGGTAGCCACCACTACCCGCTGCCCTTTTGCCACATTGGGAGCACCGCAAACAATACCCAACAGTTCGGGCCCACCAACATCAACTTGTGTCAGCTTCAGCTTATCTGCATTCGGGTGGGGTTCGCATGCCACCACTTCGCCCAGCACCAGGCCCTCCATGCTTCCGGGAATCTCCTCGTGAAATTCGAGTCCTTCCACTTCCAACCCCAACCCGGTAAGTACTTTTGACACCTCCTCGGGCTTCTCTGTCAGATCAATATATTCCTTCAGCCAATTATATGAAATCTTCATTCCTTGCTTCTCTTCTTCCTTATTTAATTCGTTTCAAAAAAACGAAGGGGTAAAATTAACCAAATAGCGTCAAGTAGTAGGCGAGCTAGTAGTTTTTTTCGCCTGCCTCGATAGCGATGTCCAAAACATTCTCTTTCAAAGGAAGGGGGCATGAATAACTGCTGTTGTACTCACAGTAGGGGTTGTAGGCCAAATTGAAATCCAGCACAATTTGCCTGGCATTTTTTACTGACACGTCGAGGTAGCGGCCTCCGCCATACGTTGATTCCCCACTGGTGGCGTCAGCAAACGCCAGGAAAGTGACATTTTGCATGCCTGGCCCGGCCTGCCTCAACAAAGTCAACTTCTTCCTCTGACCTTTGATCTCAAATTCAACGAAGGCAAATTTTTGATACTGCTGTGTTTTTCCATCGCTGGTACCGAGCGTTACAAGCTCCCTGGCCTCCAACTGATTAACATTGGCCATGACCTTGTAAGCCGGGTCAGCAGGAAAATATTTTAACTCGGTAAATTCTTTTCCTCTGAATGGCGAGTCAGATGAACTCCGCATAAATTCGTTCTTCTCCTTGCGCTCCTTTTCAATGGAAGCTATGTACTCTTCAGGTGACTCTTCACCGGAGTTCGCTAAAAAAATAACGACACCAACCACCACTGCAAGAATACTGATAATCAATTTCGAACCTTTCATCTTACCTATAATGTTGCTTCGTCTGCAAAACTATAATATCCTTCATCACAAAAAATCAAATGGTCGAGTACAAGTATCTGAAGCAACTCTCCGGCAGCTTTCATCGACTTGGTGAGCCTGATATCCTCCTGGCTCGGCCTGGGGTTTCCTGAAGGGTGATTATGAGTCAAAATAATCCCAGTACAGCCTGGCAGTTCCAATGCCTTTTTATAAATAACACGGGGATCAGCAACAGTGCCACTAATGCCTCCCAAACTCACTTGTTGCACAGAAATTACCTTGCCCCCACGGCCAAGAAAAATAATCCAAAATTCCTCATGGGCCAGGTCAAGTAAATAGGGCCGCATGAAATTGTAGGCCTCTTTACTGGTAATTATGACGGGTTTTGCTTCTGTGGCTTGCTCCTTCCTCCGCCGACCCAATTCAAGAGCGCTCATGATGGTAATGGCCCTGGCCTCCCCAATGCCCTCAAAGGTAGTGAAGTCTGCCATGCTAAATTTCCCCAACGCATTCAGATCGTTGTTTGCCTTTTGGAGGATCATTTTGGCAAGGTCGACAGCAGAGTGTCTTTTAGTGCCCGAGTTGATAAGAATGGCAAGCAGCTCAGCATCTGACAAAACCGACTTGCCTTTCGACATGAGTTTTTCCCTGGGCCGATCATCTTCTGACCAGCTTTTTATCGACAGCCGTTGCATGTAGTCACCTTCAGACATACTTGATTGATTTGCTTCTTAAGGTAACCAAAAACAACAAATCAACCAGCAATAAAAACAAAAAGCCCCTTCAAATTGAAGAGGCTCCTTAAATCTTCGGGTAAATTGGTGTTTAGTCTAGCGCATTAACCAGCTTAGCCAATTTTGATTTTTTGTTAGAAGCATTATTTTTATGAATAATGTTTCTCTTAGCAAGCTTGTCAATCATGCCTGCAACTTTTTTGTAAAGCTCAGTGGCTTCTGCTTTATCAGTTGATCCTACAAGCTTTTTGATAAAGGTACGAGTCGTTTTGTGCTGATAACGATTTCTCAACCTTTTGGCTTCTGTAGAACGAATTCTTTTTAACGACGATTTATGATTAGCCATACTATTTTAGTACTTGCGGTAAACAGTTCATTTTTAGAGAGCGCAAAGATAAAAGTATTGTTTGAATTTACAAAACCCTCCTGGAATATAATCTCCAGCGAAGCAACTGATAGCCTATGCGACCCGACAATAAAGTGACAACATTCCCAGCTTCATTTAAAGCTACTTCGCTATTAGCCGTTTTAGGGACGCTAATCGCAAATATATCATTTTCGAACCCGGGCAGCAGCCGATGGGGATTTTTTGCTCACCAAAAAATAAACCACCTGGCCGTTTACACATTACCTCCGGAATTAGGGGTTTTCTTTAAATACCATATTCAATATGTGGAGGAAAATGCTGTTAACCCTGACAGGCGCAGGTATGCGATTCCTGAAGAAGCGGCCAGACACTATATAGACATCGACATCTATGGAGACAGCGCCGTTTACAAGATGCCAAGGTATTGGAACGAGGCCGTAGAAAAGTATACCGAAGATACACTCCAGGCATACGGTATCGTTCCCTGGCATATTGCCACCATGAAAAACTTCCTTACAAAAGCTTTCCGGGAAAAAGACATTGATCGCATTCTTCGCTATGCTACAGACATAGGCCATTATATAGGCGACGCCAACGTGCCTCTGCACACTACGGAGAACTATAACGGCCAGCTCACCAATCAATATGGCATCCATGGCTTCTGGGAATCGAGGCTACCAGAACTCTTCTTTGAGGATTACGATTTTTTTGTTGGGAAGGCCGAGTACATAAAAAATCCCCAGATGGAGGCCTGGACGGCGGTCACCAATGCCCACCTGGCGCTCGATTCGGTGCTGGGGTTCGAGAAGCAACTAAATGCTCAGTTTGCCGAAGACAAAAAATACACTTTTGAAGAAAGAGGAGGCAGCATGACCCAAACTTACTCACGTGAATACGCAGCGGCTTTTCACCAAATGCTTGGGGCGCAAGTGGAAAACAGAATGAGAGCCTCGATAAAGATGGTAGGCGACTTTTGGTTTACCTGCTGGGTAGATGCTGGCCAGCCTGATATGTATGAGTTGGTCAAAACTCAACTAACTGAGAGACAAAAGAAGGAACTTGAGGCTGAACAAGAAGCCTGGAGAGTGAAGAAAGTTAGCACAAGAGACCACGAGGGAGGGGAGTTACCGTGATCGTTCTTCTGAACTTTGAGGTAACATGTCATTCCCCCGACAACATTGTTTGACCTTTCTGAGTTAATTGGCTAACATGAAAAGCACCCATTTTATACTTCTCCTCAGCCTAAGCCTCTTTTTTTCTTGTGAAAAGGAGGGCGAGACACCAACAGACCCAGTTGAAGATGATTTTGTGCCAACGCCTACAACAACTGTTTTGAAGGCCGGTGAATTCACGAATGTTGCTCACAAAGTGACTGGCAAGGCCACTATATACCAAACCGGCGGCACGAAAACCCTGGTGCTTGATCCATTTACTACTGAGAACGGGCCAGACTTGTACGTTTACTTAAGCTCTGACACAAAAGCGTCAAAGTTTGTAAGTCTTGGGAAACTTAAATCAACCAACGGCAAGCAGTCCTATGAAATCTCCAGTGACATAATGTTGGACGACTTTAGCTACGCCATTGTTTGGTGCGAAGACTTCAGTGTGAACTTTGGAAATGCGGAGCTGAAGTAGAACCTCTACTCTTCCATCCTCCTCTTTAGTTTAACAGGGTTTCTGGCCTTACGCATCCTCATATTAATGACCTCCACAACGAGGGCGAAGAACACCGCAAAGTAGATGTAGCCCTTCGGCACGTGGTGATGCCAGCCTTCAATAAACAACATGAACCCAATCAGGATGAGGAAGGACAGCGCAAGGACTTCCAGCGTGGGGTGGTTGTGAATAAAGTTACTGATAGACCCTGCGAAGACCATCATTACTCCCATAGAAATAACAACGGCTATAATCATCAGCAGCAAGTGCTCAGTGAGTCCCACGGCTGTGAGGATCGAATCGAAAGAAAAAATCATGTCGAGCAACACAATTTGAACAATGACATTGAGCAAGGTTGCCGACTTGGACGCCTTTTCTGAGTCGTCTCCCTCCATTTTCTGGTGCACCTCCATCACCGACTTAAATACCAGAAACATGCCGCCAGCCATCAGCACAAGGTCTCTCCCGCTAAGATCGGTGCCGAAGATAGAAAAAAGCGGGTTTGTAAGCCGTGTGATATAGTTGATGCCAAATAAAAGACCGATGCGCATCACCAGTGCAAGGCTAAGCCCAACAGTTCTGGCTCTCTTTTGCTGGAGATCAGGCAGCCCTTTTGAGACAATCGAAATAAAGAGGATATTATCTATCCCAAGAACAATCTCAAGAAAAGTGAGGGTGAGAAGGGCAATCCACGAAGATGGTTGAAGGAAAATATCAAAGCTCATAATAAATAACTGGTTTCAGTCTACTGTAAAAGTAATAAGCAGATCAATGAAGCTCTGATATTTTCCAACTAATAAGTCAATGTTTCAATGGCCCAAGAGGTTAAACAACCGGAGCCCAGCCTTTCTGATATTCTCTGCTCCAGTTTTTAAGCGCTTCTTTGTCATTCAAGATCTGCCCTTTAGCAGGATCAATGTTTAGGGTTCTTCCTGTTTCCTGAGAAATATTCCCAAAGTGACAAAGCTGAGTACTAATAGAAGCATCGGCAATTGGGGCGTTCAATGTTTTGCCCTCACGAATGGCGTCTGCAAAATTGTTAAAGTGATATACATCCAAAATACCCTCTCCCATTGTGTTGGTCGTAGCGCTTTCAGCACCTTCTTTCACTTCTTTCACCAGCTTACCTGACATGTCGAATAATTGATAAGAGTTTCTATCCAGTAGAATAGTCCCTTCTGTGCCATGAATGGTTACTCCTCTGCCTCTGTTATAAACTTCAAAGCCGTTGCAGCTTCTCCCTTCCCAGGTGATCATTTTACCACCTTCGAACTCGTAGTTCACCATCTGAGTGTCATAGTATTCCCAATCATCCTGAAACGCATAACGGCCACCGGAAGAGGAAACTTTTGTTGGATAATCGACGCCAAGTGCCCAGCGGCTAATGTCTATTTCGTGGGTGCCATTATTGTGCAGCTCGCCGGTGCCCCAATGCTTGAACCAATGCCAGTTATAATGCACGACGTTGTCTTTGTATTCCTTCCTGGGTGCCGGCCCCTGCCAAAGCTCCCAGTCCAGCCACTCAGGCACCGGAGCAGGCTTGCCCACGCCTATCGACTTGCGAGCATTTGCGTACCAGGCTTTGCACGCATAGGCTTTGCCAATGATTCCATTTCTGATGTCACTTATGGCTTCCTTTGAAGCAGAACCTGAGCGCTGCTGGTTGCCCATTTGCATCACAATTTTATTTTTCTTTTGTGATGCTACCAACATACCCGTTTCATTCGGATTGTGGCTACAAGGCTTTTCGATGTATACATGTTTGCCAGCGTTGGCACCCATGATACCCATCGGTGCATGCCAGTGCTCAGGGGTGGCTATAGTAATGGCGTCAACATCTTTGTTCTCAAGGAGCTTACGAAAATCTTTCTCTGTTTTCGCTTTTTTGCCCATTGCCTTTTCTATGTGAGCGCCTGCTGAGTCAAATACTCTGGAGTCAACATCGCACAGATAACCCAAGCTGGCATTGTTCACTTTCGAAATGGCCGAAATATGGGCCCTGCCCCTGCTATTGGCTCCTACCACTGCAAAGTTTACTCGATCATTAGCTCCAAGAATGGAACCGTAGCTTCTGGCTGACATGGCAAATGAAAGCCCTACAGTTCCCAAAGCTGTTTTCTTGATAAATTCTCTTCTTTCGTTATTTGTAGGCATTGCTTTGAAATTTTATAATTCTCTGATTCTAATATTCTTATAACTTACTTCGTTTCCGTGATCCTGAAGCAGGATGTGACCCACTGGCCACCTGCCAAACTCCGGCCATTTGCTATACTTGCTATATGCGACCAGGGCCCGGAACATTTGCGAAAAGCGCTCATATTCTACAACCTTGGTGCCGTTGAGCCAGTGTTCAACATGGCCATCCTTTGAAATAACTTTTGCAGTATTCCAGGTGCCCACGCCATTGAATGGTATTGGCTGCCCTAGATCAGACAAGTTCTCCGCCGCAATCAAATCATACAAAGACGATAATGTACGGTTTCCGTTCACGCCCATTTTAGCGTCGGGGTGCAGCTCGTCGTCAAGCACCTGAAACTCGCAGCCAATAGCCGAACCTGACCCTTTGTTCATTTCAGGATCCACAAAATACTTGATCCCGCTGTTGGCTCCAGGGGTAATTTTGAACTCAAGTTGCAGCTCGAAATTGCCATAGGTTTTGTCAGTAATAATGTCGCCAGGGCCCGCCGCTTCAGCACCGTCGGTGGCCAATATGGTGAGCACACCGTCTTTCATTTGCCAGCCTTTCTCCGGAAACTTGTCTAGTTTGGCTCCTCTCCAACCTTCAGTGGTTTTGCCATCCCACAGAAGTTTCCATCCATCGCTGACTTCCTGGTCGGTTAGTTTTGTGGTCTGATTTTGGGCGCATGACTGTGTAAAGCCGAAAATCGTTAATGCAAAGAGTGTTGTTAGTGTCGTATTTTTCATTTTCATACCCGATTGAATCTATGAAGGTAATAAAATATAAGGCTCTGTCGAATACCGTTCATCCTTTCCCCTTGTTTGCAATAAAAAAGCTGCCAAAAACCAGCAGCTTCAAAATAACGCTTGATGAGTCATTATCCTATTTTCAACGGCTACTTCGTCATCTTTCGGTATTTAATTCTGGTAGGGATAATATCACCCCCAAGGCGAGCTTTTCTGTTTTCCTCGTAGTCGGTGTAGTTGCCTTCAAACCAATAAACCTGGCTATCTCCTTCAAATGCCAGTATGTGGGTACAAATTCTGTCCAGGAACCACCTGTCGTGAGAAATAATGACGGCGCAGCCTGCAAAATCTTCCAGTGCGTCCTCAAGTGCTCGTAGGGTATTAACATCAAGGTCGTTGGTTGGCTCATCGAGCAGCAGTAAATTGGCTCCCATTTTCAATGTTAACGCCAGGTGCACCCGGTTTCTTTCACCACCGGAAAGTATGCCAACCTTCTTCTCCTGGTCATTGCCTGCAAAATTGAACTTGCTTACGTATGCCCGGGAGTTGATTTGCTTACCACCCAACTCAATCAATTCATTTCCTTCGGAGATCGTCTGCCAAACCGTTTTGTTAGGATCAAGGTTATCGTGCTCTTGGTCAACGTAGCCAGTCACCACGGTGGGGCCGACTTCAAATGACCCGGCATCGGGCTGAACCTTTCCGGTTATCAATTTGAAGAGCGTCGTTTTACCGGCACCGTTAGGCCCAATAATACCGACTATGCCAGCTGGTGGTAATGCGAACGACAGGTTCTCAAAAAGAAGCTTGTCACCAAATGCTTTTGAAAGCCCCGTTGCCTCAATGACTTTATTGCCGAGTCTCGGCCCGTTAGGAATAAAGAGATCCAGCTTGGCTTCCTTTTCTTTGACTTCCTCGCCTGCCATTTTATCGTAGGCATTCAAACGAGCCTTTCCTTTCGCCTGACGAGCCTTGGGTGACATTCTGATCCACTCCAATTCACGCTGCAGGGTCTTTTGTCTTTTAGACTCCGTCTTCTCTTCTTTGGCCATTCTATCCTGCTTTTGCTCCAGCCACGACGAATAGTTGCCTTTCCATGGTATGCCTTCACCACGATCAAGTTCAAGTATCCAACCCGCTACATTATCAAGGAAATAACGGTCGTGGGTCACAGCGATGACCGTGCCTTTGTAGTTCTGCAAATGCTGCTCCAGCCAATGCACCGATTCAGCGTCAAGGTGGTTGGTAGGTTCATCGAGCAACAGCACGTCCGGCTCTTTCAAAAGCAATCGACACAACGCTACTCTTCTTTTTTCACCGCCAGAAAGGTTCTTGATAAGCGCATCACCAGGAGGTGTCCGCAAAGCATCCATGGCAATCTCAAGTTTGCTATCCAACTCCCATGCATTTACATGGTCAAGTTTCTCCTGCACCTCTCCCTGGCGCTGAATCAGCTTATCCATAGCATCGGGATCGTCAAGCACTTCCGGGTCTGCAAATTTTTCATTGATTAGCTCAAACTCCTTTAGCAAATCAACAATCTCCTGAGCCCCTTCTTCCACAATGTCTTTTACTGTTTTATTGGGGTCAAACTGCGGCTCCTGCTCCAGCATTCCCACGGTGTATCCCGGCGAGAAAACTACCTCCCCCTGAAACTCCTTGTCTACCCCTGCTATGATTTTAAGCAACGAAGACTTGCCTGAACCGTTCAACCCAAGGACACCTATCTTGGCACCGTAGAAAAATGAAAGGTAAATGTTTTTTAAAACCTGTTTTTTCGGGGGGTGAATTTTGCTCACACCCGCCATTGAAAAGATTATTTTTTCTGCACTCATTGTATAGGGTATTATTGATTCAAAGATGGTAAAAATTATTACCAATGATTCATCTTTGATTTATATTAGTTATTTTGCACCAAATGCTCATTTATCCGCAACATTATAATTATTTAGGAACTTGGAAAGACGAGACATACCCTTTGGGTATATAGCAGAGGAAAAAGTTTACCTGTCGGCCTACATGGAATTTTCTGACAGGCAAATTGGCGAAGTAAAAGAAAGTGAAGAGAAAACCATCCAATACTTTTTGGATCGCTTTCAACACCTCGTACAGAAGATTGATGAGCTCGAAAAAGCCATCAACGAAAGCGAAAATAAGGGCTCGTACCTTATGAAGCTCCTTCATATGAAGGAATCCCTTGGCAACTACGACGGGCTGGGAGACTACCACCCGCTCTTTGAAAGGCTCACGGTGCTGGAAGAAGATTTGAATGTAGCCATTGCCAAAAACAGGGAAAGAAATAGTGAAATAAAAACAGCTTTACTGGAAGAATTGGATCAGGCACTGGCCGAAAGCGATTGGCGGGAAGCCACTGACAAGGTGCTTGACGTGAAGGATCGCTGGATCAAAACAGGAAATGCCAAAAAGGAAATAAATGCCGAACTGGATTTAAGTTTTCAAACGAAGCTTACTGACTTTTTTGACAGAAAGCAGGTCTATTTTGAAGACAGAAGAAAGGCATTTGATGTTCGCATTCAAAAGTGCGAAGACTATATCAACGAATTGAAATCGTTGAAACCAAAGAAAGCCGAACCAGGCACCATTGACCGGGTTCGTGAGATTCAAAGGGAGTGGAGAAACGTGGGTGAGCTGCCAGCCAGAGAAAAGCGCCGGCTTGACAAGGATTTGCGGTATCACACCAACTATTTCTTCCGCAGGCCAGACGCACCATCGGGAAGCTTTCAAAGCAGAGGTGGCTTTCAGGGGCGCAGCGGGCCTCCGGCAAGAACGATGTATGGCGGCGGCGGTGGCAGGCCCCAAGATGGAGCTCGACCAGCCTACAGCGCCAGGCCTAATGTGATGCCATCTCCTGAGGAGCTTGAGAGTAATTTGGTAAGAAAAGTTGCCCTTATTCAAGAGGCAGAAACTTTGGCTGACTTGGGTACCCGTGAAAGCGTGGAAGAGCTTAGAAAACTTCAGCAGATATGGAAGGGCATTGGCATGGTGCCAAAAGAAAGAGCCAAAGAAGTAACTGAGCACTTCCTGATTCTCTGTGATCGGGGTCAGGAGAGAATCTTCCTCGAAAACCTGGCGGCCAACAAAGATCCCGAATACACCAAGAAGAACAATAGGGAGAAGACACGATTCAAGATGAAGCTTATTCGTGACCTTCTGGTGAGAGACGAGCAGGATTTACAGACCTATCAGGAAAATCTTGACAGGCTCAATGCCACCAAACAGGCATTCGACAAGATGCTTCACAATAAATACCTCAACCAGAAGCGCAAAGTGATCGTGAAAAGGCAGTTGTTACAAGAGCTAAAAGTATCGCTGGATCAAATTTGAAGCTTTTTGAAACTTTTATTGGATAATTTTGTATTTATCCATAAAATGAAGCCATCAGCGCTGCGATTGGGCATGCCTATTTTGCCTCTTTCCTGCAATTCAGAGCCGATTTAACTTATTGTGTATGAGAAATTTAATAAAGGCCTTTGATTACAAAAACTGATGACTAATTTTGCGCACTATTTGAAAAACAGAACAAAATTGGAGGTATAGATCATGTATTGGACACTTGAACTGGCTTCGTATCTTGAAGACGCCCCATGGCCCGCCACCAAGGACGAATTAATTGACTACTCCATTAGATCAGGAGCACCACTAGAAGTAGTAGAAAACCTGCAAGAGCTAGAAGATGATGGTCAACCGTACGAAAGCATTGAAGAAATATGGCCGGACTACCCGACCAAAGAAGATTTCTTTTTCAACGAGGACGAGTATTAATACCCGTCGTCAATAGAAATAATGGCTGAAATGATGGCCCGGTAGCTTATGCCGGGCTTTTTTTATTTTTCAGCAACGCCTCTGCAATCAGTAAATCGGCCTGATGCGTGATTTTAATATTTTCTTCATTGCCGTCAATAAGCACTATTGAGTCCCCAGCCGACTCCACCACACTGGCGTCGTCGGTAAACAGGGCACTTTCGGGCTGCCTGTAAGCCTTCTTGATCACGCTAATGTCGAATGTCTGAGGGGTTTGGACCAATCTGTATTTGGATCGGTCACGTGCTGCCGACTTATTGCCAGGGCCAGGCACCTCACGAATCGACTCCTTCAGTGGTAAGGAAACTATCGCATTGCCTTGTTTCGATGCTACTTCAAACCCCTGGGTAATAACCTCAGTCGACACAAACGGGCGTACTCCATCGTGAATGGCCACTAGCCCTTTGTCTGGCAAGTGCTCTAGCCCATTTCTCACTGACTGGAATCTGGAAGCACCACCCGCCACTATTTGATGTGCAGGCAAAAATCGATGCTCTTCGCAGAGCTCTTTCCAAAGAGCCATGTTGCTTTGCGGTAGAACCAAAATGATGGCCATTGCCGGGTCAAAAGAGGAGAAGACTTCGATTGTACGCATGAGTATCGGGCGGCCATTTACCTCCAAAAACTGCTTGGGCAGCGTACTACCCATTCTGCTTCCTGAGCCTCCCGCTACTATGATCACGTACTTTTCAGGCATAAAAAAACTCCTGTTTGTTAAACCTTCGAAAGATAACGCCGAAGTTTTGTAAACAGGAGCTTCTTAAAAGAAATCTGCTTCTTTACAGAATCAGCATCGCATCGCCATAGCTGAAGAAACGATATTTTTCTTTGATCGCCACACGGTAGGCTTCCATCACGAGGTCATAGCCTCCGAAAGCGCTCGCCATCATCAACAGGGTTGATTCAGGCATGTGGAAGTTAGAAATCAAAGCGTTGCAAATCTTAAATTCGTAGGGAGGAAAAATGAATTTATCCGTCCAGCCTTCATTAGGCTTCAATCGGTTGCTGGCAGAAACCGAAGACTCCAGCGATCTCATCACCGTAGTGCCTACTGCCACCACTCTTTTTTTCTCATCGATGGCCTTGTTGACCATGTCCACCGTTGGCTGGCGCACGAAGAAGTTCTCTGAATCCATTTTGTGCTTGGTCAGGTCTTCAACGTCGACAGGACGGAAAGTGCCCAAGCCAATGTGCAGCGTAATAGGGTTGATTTCCACACCCTTGATTTCCAGGCGCTTCATCAACTGCTTGGTGAAGTGCAAACCTGCGGTGGGCGCTGCCACAGCTCCAACATTCTCTGCGTAGATCGTTTGGAAACGCTCTCTGTCGTCTGGCTCAGCTTTTCTTTTGATGTACTTTGGAAGTGGTGTTTCTCCAAGGGTATCAATCATCTTGTAGAAGTCAACTCCTTCGCCATCATAAAGGAACCTGATGGTTCTTCCTCTTGAAGTAGTGTTATCAATAACCTCTGCGACAAGGTCTCCATCACCAAAGTAGAGCTTGTTGCCAACCCTGATCTTACGTGCAGGATCCACAAGCACATCCCATAAGTGCAACTCTTTGTTGAGTTCTCTTAGAAGAAATACTTCAATTTTAGCACCTGTTTTTTCCTTGTTACCGTATAACCTGGCAGGGAAAACCTTTGTGTCGTTAATGATAAAGTTGTCTCCCTCATCGAAGTAGTCAACTATGTCCTTAAAAGTTTTGTGTTCAATTTTTCCAGAATCTCTGTGCAAAACCATTAAACGAGATTCATCTCTGTTTTCAGAGGGATAGAGGGCAACCAGCCCCGCAGGGAGGTCAAATTTAAATTCTGATAATTTCATTTAATATTACGGTATTAAATTGTGAAGGAGGTGGTAGTCCATCAAATAAAGGATGCAAAGATATAGAAAGTTTCAGTACGATGTAATTATTTGTATTGAATGTCAACTAATAAAATAAAAAGCCTTGCTGATCATCCGCTTAACACTCGAAAGCTTCAGGTTTGCCTGGAACGCTCTTAGGTCCAATCTTCTGAGAACGGTTCTTTCCTTATTAGGGGTGACCATTGGCATCTTCGCCATTATTGCCGTGTTCACGATTGTGGACAGCCTTGAACGCAGCGTTAAAGACAGCCTTAACTTTCTTGGATCAGACAATATCAACGTCGAAAAATGGCCCTATGGGTTTGGCGGAGGGCCATACCCCTGGTGGAAATACATGAATCGTCCACAACCTACCTATGCTGACTATCAGTTTCTGCTGGAAAATGGCGACAGCTTTGAAGCCATAACTATCTCTGCCCGAAGAGGTGGTGTAACGGCCAAACAAAAAAACAATTCTACCTCCTCCGACCTTATGGGGGTAGCTTTTGACCATAAGGACGTATATGAAATACCTCTTGAAAAAGGCAGGTATTTTACCCGACTGGAAGCCGATGCTGCCCGAAACGTGGCCATTATTGGCGCCCGAATTGCGAAAGATCTTTTTCCCTACGAGGATCCGGTGGGCAAAACAATAGCCATGCGAGGCCTGAAGTATTACGTGATCGGCACTATTAAAGAAGAGGGAGAAGGATTCCTCGGTACCCCAAGCAACGACGACAATATTTATGTTCCTTATAAGACATTTCTTAAGCTCTACTATAGTGGTGCCAGAGATGGAATAGGCTCATCTATTACGGCCAAAGGAAAATCTTCAGACATTGGATTGGTCGAGCTCGAATACGAGCTACGAGGACTCATGCGCCAAAGGCGGGGACTCAAGCCGAAGCAGGAAGATGACTTTGCTCTCAATCGCCCCGAAGCGCTGGTGAATTTTATCAGCTCGACTTTTGACGTACTGAGTGTTGCAGGCTGGGTCATTGGAAGCTTCTCCATTCTCGTAGGTGGTTTTGGTATTGCCAATATCATGTTTGTGTCCGTAAAAGAGCGAACCAATATTATTGGCATTCAAAAATCACTCGGTGCCAAAAACTACTTTATCCTGTTTCAATTCTTGTTTGAAGCGATTTTCCTCAGCGTGATTGGAGGCGGAACCGGCATCTTCCTGGTGTATCTGATATCCTTTGTGAGCCTGGGCACGCTCGACCTGCAGCTTACTGTTGGCAACATTATTCTTGGACTGGGCGTATCAGCTGTTATAGGCATGGCCTCGGGCATCATACCTGCTGCTACCGCCTCGAGGCTGGATCCTGTTATCGCTATTCGAACGCAGTAAAGGCAGATACCTCACCTAACAATTTGTTCACAAGCTCCTTGCTGATGTGACCGGTATGTTGTTTTCTTATTTTTTTCCAGATAGCTGGCAACTGTTTGGTGCCAAAACGTGTTGAATATGCTTTGCTCACCAAAGCCTGATCTAACTTTATCATGTCGAAGGAAAAAATCATCCTTTTTACCCTTGCCGGAATAAATTTCACTCATATTATGGACTTCATGATCATTATGCCCCTTGGGGATTTGCTCATGAAAGTATTTGAAATTACTCCTCAGCAATTCAGCCTCATTGTCTCCAGTTATACGTTTACTGCTGGTATATTCGGTTTTATGGCGGCCTTTGTCATCGATAGATTCGACCGAAGAAAGGCGCTCCTATTTCTTAATGTGGGGTTTGTGGTCGGCACCATTGCATGTGCACTTGCTCCAACTTACGTCGTTCTTCTTTTTGCGAGAAGCCTTACAGGCGCTTTTGGCGGTGTACTTGGTGCTCTCATATTATCGGTGGTAGCAGATGTGGTACCCGATGAGCGCAGAGGGCAGGGTATGGGGATCGTGATGGCCGCCTTTTCGGTGGCATCGGTGGCAGGAGTGCCTTTTGGCTATTTCCTTGCTGAGAAGTTTAGTTGGCATGCTCCATTCCTACTTTTGGCTGGCATGGGCACTTTGATTACCCTGGCGATATTCAAATTTATCCCTTCACTCACAGGGCATATGGTGAAAAAATCGGATCGCCCCAGCCCCGCCAAGGTACTGACAAATGCCATTTCGCTACCCAATCAGAAGTTGGCACTCCTTTTTATGCTAACGTTAATTCTGGGGCAGTTCTCGATTATCCCATTTATTGCTCCTTACATGATTCGAAATGTAGGTTTTGAGGGTGATCAAATTACTTACATCTACCTGGTAGGCGGCGGTCTGACCATTTTCACCTCGCCTTTGATTGGCAGACTGGCGGATAAATTTGGGAAAAAGACAGTCTTTATAGTTTGTGCCAGCGCTGCCATTATCCCAGTCTTCCTGATCACTAACATGCCCCCGGTTCCTGTGGCAGCGGCACTAGTAGCTACGGGGCTTTTCTTTGTATTGGGTGGAGGCAGGATGATCCCAGCGATGGCAATGATTACCTCTTCGGTAAAACCGCAGAACAGGGGGAGCTTCATGAGTATTAGCTCGTCGGTACAGCAGCTGGCTGCCGGATTGGCCTCACTGATTGCCGGAGTGATTGTGATAGATAATGGGGGAAGCCTGGCCAGGTACAATTGGGTAGGCTATTTTGCCATTGCCGTTACTGTGGTTTGTATTTTCCTTGGGTCCAGAATTAAGTCCGTCGAGCAATTGGCGGCTGACGACGCTTCTGTAGCGAAAGAAAAGGAAGCGCTTGCTGAAGCATGATAAAAAAATACATTGGCTCTGAAATGGAAAGCCTTCCGCTCTTAAGTGAAACGGAAGGCTTTTTTTAACCGGTCCCGGAAAGGTTACTTGAATTTAGGATGCTTCATGCCAGGAAAGTTCTTGTCGAAGAACTCACCATATTCCTTAATAATCTGAGGCATCTCTTTTCGCAACCACAAAATGCCTATCAGGTTGGGGATGGTCATCAGCGCAATGGTGATGCCTGACAGCGTCCAAATGATGGTGGTATCGGTAAAAGAAGCAAAGAAAAATGCAATGGTGTAAATAATATGATAGGGCATTACTGACTTTGGCCCGAGCAAGAAGGTCATGGCTCTGTCGCCATAATACGACCAGGAAATAGCCGTGCTAAAGGCAAAAAGCAGAAGCCCAATAGCGACAATGTACTGTCCCGCATCTCCAAAGAAACTCCTGGTAAAGGCGATTGTAGTAAGTGGAGCACTGTGCACGAGTGATTTTCCTTCAACCAAAAGGTCGCCTGAAGGGTCAACAAGGTTACCATTTTGCACTTTGACAGATCCGGTGAAGGGGCTGCCTGCTTTTGAAATCTTTACATCTTCGGCTATGGAGCGTGCGTGAATGATTGACAGGTTGTTGGTCACCGAGCCATCCTGCACATTCAGGTCACCGTTGTATAAGGCAACAGCGCTTTTGTTAGTAAGGTGTCCGAAAAGCTTTTCCTGATCCTGCGGATTATTTTCGTCGTAAACGGCGTTAAGCACAAACATGTCCGTTTGTTGAAAAACATTCTGATGCTTTTCATTCCAAACACCACTTGAGAGTAGCACAAGGCCAGTAACAGTACAGATGATTATTGTATCAATAAAAGGCTCAAGAATGGCCACCATCCCTTCTGAAAGAGGCTCGTTGGCTTTGGCTGAAGCGTGAGCAATAGGCGCAGAGCCCTGACCAGCCTCATTAGAAAACAGTCCTCTGTTGACACCTCTATTGAAGGCATAAGCCAACGTAGCTCCCAAAAAGCCACCTGTGGCAGCCGAGCCAGTAAACACATCAGCGAAAATCGATACGAATGAAGGGATGATATTGCCAGCGTTATAGAAAATAACAGCAAAGGCTCCAATGAAGTAGATGATTGCCATGGCTGGAACCAGCTTAGAAGTAACCGCAGCAATTCTTTTGATGCCTCCAATGATCACCATGCCAAGAAAAATAGAAAGCACCAGGCCGGTGATCCAATGCTCAATGCCAAAAGTGGCAAACACCGAATTGGAAATACTGTTGATTTGAGGCAAGCTGCCTGTACCAAATGAGGAAAGCACAGTGGCTATTGCGAAAAGGGTTGCCACCCAACCCAGGCTTACTTTTTTGCCAAACAGCATGAAATTGGCATTCTTCATATAATACATGGGGCCGCCTGCTTGTGAGCCATCGGCAACAGTTTCCCGGTATTTGTGAGAAAGTGTTACCTCCACAAATTTGGTGGTCATGCCCAGGGCAGCAGTCATCAACATCCAGAACAGGGCAGCGGGGCCTCCAAGGTGGATAGCCAGGGCCACACCAGCAATGTTTCCTGTGCCTACAGTACCCGAAAGTGCCGTTGAAAGCGCTTGAAAATGGGAAGTATCGCCGGGCAGGTCAGATTTGTCGTATTTACCTGACACCACCCGCAGTGCGTGGCGAAAGAAACGTATCTGAGGAAACTTCAGGTAAATGGTAAAGAAAAGTCCGGTTCCAAGCAGGAAGTAAACAAACCAGTCGGCACTGCCGATAAAGCTGTCGATAAGAACCAGAAAATCGTTGATTTGCTGCATCATACGGGATAGGTTAATAGTAGAATCGTTGGGAATGAGTTTTGTACAATCGACAAAAATAAGAATAATAGCTTCTGGTGAAAGGAGCATTATATAAAAAGCCTGTTTGACCGTACTTCAAGAAGCTAAAGACCGTTAATTTGCTCTGTGACAGAAATAGCAATGAAAATAGACGATTGGCTAACCCTTCTTGAAGAGGAGCAGCTGGAAGCCACCAAATTCGACTTACCAGTCGGTAGCATCCCATCTGTCCGCACCTACCCGTTGTTTCAAATTAAACGCTCTGACCCCAATGTCTTTTTTCCGGCTTTGATCGCAAGTAAACTGCTGGAATGGAAGCACCTGATGAACTCTTCCCAAACCGAACGGGCTGACAAGATTGCTGCCAGAATTGTCAGCACCGTTCCGCTCTACAAAAGCCGCCGGGGCCGCATGCACTATAACTTCTGGCCAACCAGTCCCGATATTCCTTTCCCCAATGGCAGGCTTCTGCATCGATTCGACTTCTTCCGCCTGCCCGATGATATTGATGACACGGCCCTGGTTTATTCGGCACTGCCAGCTGATCAAGACACACTATTAACTCTTCGGAAAGACATTGAAAAACATTTCATCAAATACTACCCACAGCAGCCCAAGGTATATGCCGCCTGGCTGGGAGATAAAATGCCGTGGGTAGTGGACACATGTGCCATAATCAATTTACTAAGCCTGTTTCGGGGCCTGTGGCCTACCGAATTCACCAGACAGTCGGACGAACACATTAAAAAGATTCTACAGGAAGCGCTATATGTGACAGAGCCATATGGGGTCGCTCCTTACTATCCGGACACGGCCGTTATTGCCTATCACCTTGCCAGATGGGTTTCAGAGCAAGACGACACTCTTCTTCTCAGCACGCTGCAAAAGTCTCTGGAAGAGCTCCTCAAAGCAGAAAAGAATGAATTCCGGGCTATGCTGTATGGCATCAGTTTGATGAGACTTGGTGCCTCACCGATAAAATCCATCGCTGCTGACAGACTAGCTGCTGACTTGCAAAAGTACCCCTGGTTTTATGGGACTATGTTGTCAGCCGTAAAACCAAATTGGCTCCAGAGAGTTGGGCGACTAAAGGTCTTTCACATATCCCATTCATGTCCGGCATGGAATTACACACTTTGGGTAGAATACACTTTGCTGAAAAAAATGATAGAAAAACGAAACATTGTATCGTAATATTACGATTAATAGTCTTGCCGGGTAGTCCGGCATATTTTTTATCGTTAACCATCGTAATAATACGATTAATCATGAGAACACAAGAACTACTATCATTGCTTAGGTCAGAAAAAGGAAGGCACCTCGAATTTGAGTACGCACCAGGAAAATTCCTTCCAGCCACTTTTCACATCACAGAGGTAAAGAACCAAAAGATTACATCGGTAGATTGTGGAGGCAGAAAACTGGCATTCAATCAGACGGTTGTGCAACTCTACGTAAATGACCTGGAGACCCTGAGAAAGCCCTGGACAACCGACAAGGCACTTTCCATATTAGACTTAGTTGACACGAAAGATGCAATGGACAAAGAAGCAGAAGTATTCTTTGAATGGGGCCACGGAGCGCTTAGAACGTCGGTTTACAGCGTGGAACTAATAGAAAACGATGAGGACACGCTGCGCATCAAGTTATTTGCTCAGCAACCGGTTTGCAAACCAAGTCTCGAACTTGCTTTGTCAGCGGCATCGTGCTGTAATTGATTTTTGCTAGCTTGGTTGAAATGTGCCGCCAGCGCCAACTGAGGGCTGTGCCTGGCACGAAAAATTGCTTCAAATGAAAACTGAGATAGCTGAAATGGTGCCCGCCAACTGGCCAGAGGTAGAACGCATCTACCTGGAGGGCATTGAAACGGGGCTGGCGACGTTCGAAACTCAAAGTCCCGGCTGGGAAAATTGGGATGCCGGACACCTTCATGCATGTCGGTTGGTTGCCAAAGTAGATAAGCAGGTCGTTGGCTGGGCGGCACTAAGTGCGGTCTCGAAACGACAGGTTTATAAAGGAGTGGCTGAGGTGAGTATTTACATCAAAAATGATTTCAGGGGAAAAGGTCTCGGGAAAGCGCTGTTTCAGGAATT
Source organism: uncultured Imperialibacter sp. (assembly GCF_963974565.1). Lineage (NCBI taxonomy): Bacteria > Pseudomonadati > Bacteroidota > Cytophagia > Cytophagales > Flammeovirgaceae > Imperialibacter > uncultured Imperialibacter sp. Next base: position 72,685 of record NZ_CAXBCJ010000019.1, read on the forward strand.
GATCATTGCGGCGGAGTCGGAAGGCTTCTGGACTTTGCAGTCTTCGGTTTTCAGAGAGAACGTGGCGACAATAGCCCTTCACAAAAGCATGGGCTTCCGGGAAATTGGCTACAGGGAAAAGATTGCGCAGCTACATGGAATATGGAGAGACACTGTGCTGTTAGAAAGAAGGAGTAAGACGGCGGTATAATGCAGTTGTTTTAAAAGGATCAAGCAATATTTCTGGGGGATTAATTCTTTTGACAAGAGTATTATGTCATTACATAAAGAAGCAAAAGGTCCAAGCCTAACCCGGCCGGGCGAGACGCATTGAACCAGTTTTACTTCTTTATTGTCTATCATTCCCCAAATGGTACAACGTTATTTCAGCGTCTTACTCCCCAGGTTTTCCGCTTGATCCTTTTAAAAGGTGGTGCCACCAGCTGACGCTGTGGGCACCACAAAAGTCTCACTGAACACAATTCCAAGCTTTGTTTACCCCCACCCTAAGCTGGGTACCCTAAAGGGAGCAAAGCTTGAAATTGCTGGTCAATACCCATACTTCTCTTTCCACAGAGCCCGTAGCTGCTTTCTCATTTCTTCCTCACGGGCGTTCTTCCCGGGGTCGTATAGTTTCGTGCCTTTTATCTCCTCGGGCAAAAACTCCATTTCAGCAAAGTTACCCTTATGGCTATGGGCGTATTGGTAATCCTTGCCGTAGTTGAGGTCTTTCATCAGTTTCGTAGGTGCATTGCGAATGGCGAGAGGAACCGAAAGGTCTCCCGTTTGATTCACGAGGGAAATGGCGCTGTTGATAGCCTCGTAGCTGGCGTTGCTTTTTGCGGAGCAGGCCAAATAGGTGGCGCATTGAGAAAGGATGATGCGAGATTCCGGGTAACCGATCATGGTCACTGCCTGAAAGGTGGAAGTAGCCAGTAACAAGGCATTTGGATTGGCATTGCCAATGTCCTCTGACGCCAGAATGAGCATGCGCCGGGCAATGAACTTCACATCCTCACCTCCTTCAATCATGCGGGCCAGGTAATATACGGCGGCATTTGGATCGCTACCCCTGATGGACTTGATGAAGGCAGAAATAATATCGTAGTGTTGCTCTCCTGACTTATCGTAAATGCTGATCCGCTGCTGGGCTGTGCTGGTCACCATCTCGTCGGTAATCTCCAAAGGGTCGTCAGGATACTGGTCAGTGACCAGTTCAAACAAATTCAGAAGTTTCCTGGCATCACCGCCTGATAGTCGGAACAAAGCCGCCTTCTCCTTCAGCTTGATCTTCCTGTCCTTCAATTTTTCGTCCGCCTTCATGGCATTGGCCAGCAGGTTCTCAAGGTCTTTTACCTCAAGAGCCTTCAGGGTATACACCTGGCAGCGACTAAGCAGGGCCGAGTTGATTTCAAAGCTGGGATTTTCGGTTGTGGCACCAATGAGTGTGATTTTTCCTTTTTCGACCGCCCCCAATAGCGCATCCTGCTGCGATTTATTGAAACGATGAATCTCGTCAATGAACAATACGGTGCGGATGCCGGGTCTGGCTTTCTGAATGACCTCCCTCACATCTTTCACTCCGGCGCTGACGGCACTGAGTGTTTCAAAAGGCACCTTCAGAGTATTGGCAATGATATTGGCCATAGTGGTTTTGCCCACGCCAGGAGGTCCCCAAAAGATCATCGAGGGAATTTGCCCGGAAAGGATCACCTTCCTCAAAATCCCCTTCTCTCCCACCAGGTGCTCCTGCCCGATCAGCTGATCGAGGGTGGTGGGGCGCATGCGTTCGGCGAGGGGAAAAGTGTTTTGGAACATGTTGGTGTTTTGGCGTTTTACAGGAGAAACAAAGTAAGCAAATTTGATCTAAACAGCCGTGTAGCACAGGCATGAATCAGGTAAAAAACAAAGCCTCTGCATCCAGGCGGAATAGTTTCCCGCAATGGCGCAGAGGCGCAAAGAAAATCTGAAACTTAGTTTAGTTCAGCAACATCGCCGACTTCACCAGGTTGATGAATTCTATGCGGTAACCGTTTTTATCCTGGCCTTTGGCTCCATTAGCCAGCGACACTACCTGGTCGTATGTAATATCACCTTTGAACTCGGAGTTTCTTAGCATCATGCCAAAACCAGCAACAGCAGCTGACCATCTGTAATTCTCCGAGGTTTTGGCTGTTGGCTTGTCCATGATCGTGTTGACCAAAAGCTTGCTGGTGTCGCCATCTGGCTGCTTGTAACGTAGCTTCACAGTCATCAACTCATTTGTTTTAGCAGCGTCAGGTACGACGGTATTCTGCTGGTACTTCAATGGATCAACAGGCAGAAAGCTACTGTTGACTCCCACCGGTATGATTTCGTACAGCGCCGTTACTGTATGGCCTGAGCCAAGTTCCCCGGCATCCTTCTTGTCGTCATTGAAGTCTTCTTTGTTCAAAAGCCTGTTCTCATAACCAATCAGGCGATAGGCCTGCACTTTGGCTGGATTGAACTCCACTTGTATTTTCACGTCTTTCGCAATGGTGAACAGGGTTCCTCCAAATTCATTAACAAGCACTTTTTTGGCCTCCAGAATATTATCGATATAGGCATAATTGCCATTTCCCTTGTCGGCCAGTATCTCCATTTTGGAATCTTTGTAGTTGCCCATGCCGAAGCCAAGAACGGTTAGGAAGATGCCATCATTTCTTTTTTGCTCAATCAGCCTTTCCATGCTGGCATCGCTCGACTCACCTACATTAAAGTCGCCATCCGTGGCCAGAATCACCCGGTTGTTTCCACCTTCTACCAGGTTTTCGAGCGCCGTTTTGTAAGCCAGATGTATTCCAGCGCCACCTGCGGTAGACCCGCCAGCCTGTAACTTGTCAAATGCCTTCATGATGGTTTGCTTGTCGCTGCCACTTGTAGGGGGTAGCACAAGACCGGCCGCACCGGCGTACACCACGATGGCTACCTTGTCAACCGGACGTAGTTGCTCGGTCAACAGCTTAAAAGACGACTTCAGCAGGGGCAGCTTATTGGGATCGCTCATTGAACCTGACACATCAATCAGAAACACCAGGTTGCTGGGAGGTAGATTGTCGGTTGGGATGACTTTGCCTTGCAAGCCGATGTGCACCAGATAGTGCTTTGGATTCCAGGGAGCAGAAGACAATTCGGTGTTGATGGAAAAAGGATCTTTTCCCTCCGGCTGTGGGTAGTCATAGTCAAAGTAGTTGACCATTTCTTCTATGCGAACGGCGTCGACCGGAGGTTTTTGGCCCTGGCTCAGGAACCTGCGCATGTTGGAGTAAGAAGCTGCGTCGACATCGATAGAAAAAGTAGAAAGCGGTTCGTTCAGCGGTTGATTGAAAACGTTCTCGTGAATGGTAGCATAGCCTTCTGTGTTGTGAACCACAGGTGCAGGCTCCATATGATAAGCTGTGCTGTAAGCCGCTCCCATAGCCATCGACTTCTTCATGCTTCTTTCCATGGGTTGACTAACCGCCATATCAAAGACAATCTCTTCTTCGTCAGCCAGCTCTTTTAGTTCCGGTTTTGGTACAACTGCCGGCCTCCAGCTGGGGTCAGCCTTCATCTTCACCTCCAGCACCTTTCTTCCGATCACGGCTACCTCCTTATTAAAAAATCCTGGTTTGGTAAAAATGAGCACATCGTTCTCAGTAGGTACAAAAATTTCGAATTCACCTTTCTGGTTGGTGACTGTGGTCTTGCCGGTTGTTTTGACTGCAACATTCACGTCAGTTAGTGGCTTGCCATCTTTTTCATTCAGCACCGTTCCATTAACCTTTATGGACGCCGGGCTGTAGGCAGTAAATGAAGATAGCACCAGGGCTATCAGTACGAGGGGTTTTGCTACATTTTTCATTGTCATCATAGTTTGATTTTGATAACAGGATGCAAGACCAGTTCAAATTCCATAAATTAGGCATTAATAAATTTGATTGAGCGTTATGTCACCAACTGGCTAACCATTAAAAAAGCAACACCCGTTTGGAATTACTCGATAGATTTTCTGATGAGGCCCTGTGGCAGGGATTCGTGACTGAAAAAGACAGGAAGGTGCTGGCAGTACTGTACGACCGCTACCTCGCTCTTGTGTATGGGGTTTGCCTCAAGTACATGGGCGACAAAGAGGAGGCCAAAGATGCTACCATGGAGGTTTTTGAGAAACTCTACGAAACCAGCCCCTCCCAAAAAATAGAAAAATTCAGAAGCTGGCTTTTTGTCGTCGCTAAAAATCATTGTCTGATGAAGCTTCGTTCGAAAAAGGGAATTCAGGAAAAAAGTGCACACTTATTTATGGAATCAACCGAAGTTGTGCATCCATTAGACGAAGAAGAAACTGACCTCACTCCGCAACTACAGCAATGCCTTGAGCAACTGAAGACGGAACAGAAAGGATGTGTGGAGATGTTCTATTTCAACAAAAAGACCTATGAAGAGATCGCATTGAAGAAAAGCATAGATGTGAAACAAGTGAAAAGCCATATTCAAAACGGAAAAAGGAACTTGAAGCTCTGTATTGAGAGTAAAAGATGAGCAAGCCCAAAAACGATATCGATCCATCAAAAAGCCAGGAAGAAAAAGACCTTCTGCGCTACCTCAATGAAGAGATGAGTAGCAAGGAGAAGTACACTTTTGAAAGAAAGGCAGAAAATGACCCTTTCCTTTATGAGGCGATGGAAGGCCTGCAGGATATGGACGTGAAGCTTCTGGCCAAAGATTTGGCTGATATGAAAAAGAAACTGACCAAGTCTGAAAGTGCACCTTTTTACAGCTTCTCTAACGTTTGGAAAATAGCGGCCGTGGTTACGCTGCTACTGGTGGCAGGCTTCTCGGCCTGGAGACTGACGAACAGTCCGATAGAAGAGGAAGTGGCCAGTTCGGAAACTGTGCCAACCGACTCATCGCTTGTGGCGGACGATTTGACTCCTGCCTTACCGATTGCGAATGAGCAAACCGACTCATTGACGGAAGCTGATGAAAAAGACGTCATCTCCGGCGGCCCGGTGACTCAGAGCCAACCTGCTACGACAGACCAGACAGCCGAGGTGGCACCACAACCAGTAGCCGCCAACCAGCTAACGGAGACCACCGAAAACGAAGCAGACAACGCAACAACGCCAATAGCTATTGCCGATGACATTGCCGCAGATGAACTCGTCACGCAGCGAGAACAAGCTGCAGGTGCGGGTGTGGCCTTGCGGGAAGCTGAATTGGAAGAAGTCGCTACTGAGTCATTGGCGCAAGAGGTCTCCGTCCCCAAACTCTCAGAATTCAACGCCATTACCTCGCTTGATGTAAGCAGCACTGAAGACAAAGCAAAAAAAGAGGCATCTCCGGTAGCTAAATCAGCTGCCCGGTCAGCCAGCCCGACAATTAATACTCAGCTGGCAGCGCCGGTGTCAGGAATGGACGTATTCAGAAAGTTCGTATCAGACAGCCAGCAGAAAACAGCTGACATGGTCGCTGGGGAAGTGCAGCTTACATTTTCTCTTACTTCCCAGGGAGCTCCTCAAAACATCACGGTTAGCAAATCTCTTTGCGAGTCTTGCGATCAGGAAGCCATCCGGTTATTGCAAAACAGCGGCCCCTGGAAATACAACGATGGGATAACAGGCACTCCGTTGAGTACCATAACCATTCAAATCAGCAACTAGGCCGAATTGGCATGTGGGCATTATAGTGCCTACCTTCGTGCCATAATTTCCAGCCATGAAAGCAAACCCCTGGTGGGTTCATCCTGCACTTTTGATTACTGGCTTACTCTACGGCGCCAACTACAGCGTTGCCAAATCGGTGATGCCGGAGCCGGTATCTCCGTTTGCGTTTATTCTTGTGCGGGTGTTTGTTGCAACAGTACTTTTTTGGCTCATTCAGCCACTATTTACCAACGAAAAGGTCGAGAGCCGCAAAGATTTTATCCGGCTGATTGCCTGCGGTTTTTTTGGCGCTGCCATCAACATGCTCATGTTCTTCAAAGGCCTCAGCATGACTTCTCCCGTCAACGGCGCTTTGATCATGACCCTTACTCCAGTGGCGGTAGTCACAATGTCGTATTTTCTGTTGAAAGAAAGGATTACTAGAAGAAAAGCGCTCGGACTTGCTTTTGGCTTATGTGGAGCGGTTTTTCTTGTCGGTCTGCATGAATTCTCCTTCAACAACAGCTTTCTTTTGGGAGACCTTCTTGTGATCGGCAACGCTGTTTCCTATGCTATTTACCTTGTTTTGGTCAAGCGACTGATGGCTCAATACCACCCGCTGACTGTTGTTAAATGGACATTTCTTTTTGGATTGCTTTTCGTTACTCCGTTTTCAATTCACGAGGCTGTTAACATTCCATTTGGGGACTTGTCCAGCGCCCAGTGGATTAGCATAAGCTACGTGCTCATTGGAACAACCGTTATTGCCTACATTGCCAATGTATCGGCCTTGAAATACGTGAACTCGTCAGTAGTTGGCTATTACATCTTTCTTCAACCTCTTTTCGCCACGCTTATTGAAGTGGTATCGGGGCGGGAGCTTCCCACCATTGGCAAGCTCATTTCCGCAGGTCTTATTTTTCTTGGGGTATACCTGGTGAGTGTAAAAAGGGGTAACTAAAACGCACTTTTCAGTTTCCCCACAGCCTGGCCAAAATAGTCGATCATGTCATCCTTGATGTCCAGGTGCGTCACCAACCTTACCTCATGCTTTCCAAATGGCACAGCCAAAATGCCTGCCTCTTTCAGTTTGGCTACCATGTCAGTTGCCAGCACCTTTTTGTCCAGTTCAAAGATGACAATATTGGTATCCACAGGTAGTAGTCCGGTAACATAAGGAATCGTTTCTATCAACCCTCCAAGCGCTTTGGCTTTCTGGTGATCAATCTTCAGTCTTTCTACATGGTTGTCGAGCGCATAGATGCAGGCAGCTGCCAAAAAACCTGCCTGACGCATACCGCCACCAAAAACCTTGCGCACCCGCTTTGCCTTTTTGATGTGCTCATGGCTACCCACCAAAGCCGAGCCAACCGGGGCTCCAAGTCCTTTGGAAAAGCAGACGGACACGGTATCGAACAGTTCGCCAACATCCTCTGGCCGATCGCCCGTTTCTACTAATGCATTGAAAATACGAGCACCATCAAGATGCATTTTCAAGTTTTTCGAGCGGGCGGCGTCACTCACGGCTTTGATCTGGGCCAGCGTGTAATAAGCACCTCCCCCTTTGTTCATCGTGTTTTCCAGCGACACAAGCCTGGTGAGTGGTAGGTGGATATCATCTGGGTTGTTGATGTTTTCGAGCACGTGCTCAGGTGAAAGCCTGCCCCTGTCTCCATCGACAAGCCTGGCCGATATAAGAGAATTGCTGGCGATCCCACCCCCCTCATATAGATAAATGTGAGAACGCTTGTCGCAGATAACCTCGTCCTGAGGCTGCGTGTGAATCCGCAGGGCAATCTGGTTAGTCATGGTGCCAGAAGGGCAGTAGATGGCTGCCTCCTTTCCGAACAAGCCCGCTATTTTTGCTTCCAGCTTTTTTACGGTGGGGTCTTCATCGAAAACGTCGTCGCCGATTACGGCCGTCATCATGGCCTCGAGCATGCCTGGTGTGGGCTTTGTTACTGTATCACTTCTGAAATCTACTGTCATCATGTAGGCAAGATATTAAAATGTGTTTGTATCAGGTAAAAAAGTGGCTCGTGAAGACACGAGGCCACGGCGAAATATTAGTATGTGTGTTCAGGGGAACCTGGCTGGTGAAGACACCAGGCCGCAACGGAGACTGGTGAAAACACTGACCGCAAGTTGTATCACAAAAAAACGAATGGCAAAGGCCGGTGGGTTCTCTCCACCAACTTGCTTATAAAAAAACAAAAGGTCCAAGCGGGACGCATTGAACCAGTTTTGTTTTTTTATTCCTTACGAAATGTGTTGAGTTAAAGCTATGAAGGACAGCTACTTCAAATATTTATCAAAGTACACCTTGGCCGCCTCAAAGGTGCGGAACCAGCTATCATACCGCAGGAAGCCGTGCACTTCGTCGGGGAATATGAGCAGGTCGACGTTCACCCCTTTTTCTCTGAGTGTCTCGGCAAGGTCGGTGGTTTGCTGAAATAGCACATTCCGGTCGTCGTCACCGTGCACCAGCAGCACAGGCGCCGCCCATTTCGAAAGGTCAGATACCGGCGAAGACTCGTAGGCTTTGTCCATGAGCTCTTCACTGATGCCCCACCAGCCGCCGGGGCTAAATTGCTTTGCCCGGAAAGCCCAGTCGTGCACGCCGTGAAGATCGACGCCTGCTTTGAAAAGTTCAGGGTTTCTTGCAAGCCCCATGGCAGTGAGGTAGCCGCCGTAGGAGCCTCCCCACAGGCCAATTTTGGCTGGGTCTACTTCCGCCCTGCCTTGCAGGTATTTGCCTCCGGCTACAATGTCCTGGTATTCTGCGGCTCCCCTTGGTCCCTGATTTTCGGCTCTGCGAAAGTTTTTGCCATACCCGACACCATCACGATAATTCACCGACATCACCACATAGCCTTGGCTGGCCAGGTACTGGTTGAAGGCATAGGCGTTTGAATAATAACTTGAATAGTGGAAGGTCAGCAACATTTGTCTGATGGGGCCGCCGTGCATGAAAATAATGGCGGGATGCTTCTCACCCTTTTTGTGCGTGGCAGGCATAAATAGTTGTGCGTGAATTTCAACGCCATCGGGCGATTTGTAAATGACCTGCTCTGGCTTGACCAGCGACTTAGCGGGAAAGGCCGATGGAGCAGCCGAGGAAATTTGTTTCACAGTCGAAGCTCCAGACGCCAGAAAACCGACAGTCTTGTCAAAGTTATACCCCATGTATTGCATCGCCAGCCCCCTGCCGGAAGCCAATGGCACTGGCGTCATTTCGCTTTCTTCTCCTTTTGTTAGTGCCTTTGGCGTTCCACCTTTCACTGCCACACTATACAAGTGCCTTCTGTCGATATCCCCACAGTTAGAAGAAAAATAAAGTGTACTCCCGTCTGCAGAAATTCCGCTGTCCTCTGCCTCGCAGGCGCCGGGTGTCAAATCGGTAAGCCCCGACCCATCCGGATTCATGCTGTAAATATGCATCCAGCCTTCATGCTCCGAATAAAATAGCAGTCTGTTTGCTTTCGTCCATTGTAGTGGAGCCGCCGGGTACGATTGAGCAAAGCCGCCGTCGTCCGAAGGGGATTTCCATACTTCTTTAGCTGCCCCCGTGACAGCATCGGCCACAAAAATGGAAAATGACTCTCCACCAGTAATATTGACGAGTTCATCTCTTTTCAAGCCTTTGTATCTGACAAAAGCCACCTGTTTGCCGTCAGGCGACCATACGGGAATCATATCTCGGCCCACGGATGGAGCCATCCAGCGGATTTCTCCTTTTTCTGCGGTGAAAATGCCTATGAAACTATGATCCCCTCTCGAGCTGGTAAAAAGCACTTCTTTGCCATCAGGTGACCATGCTTGCCCACCATTGCTGCCACGAGCCCGAAACAACAGCCTTTCGCTATCAGATTCAGGAATGCCGTATTCATTGATGTTTATTTGGAAAATACCTGCCGGGCTGGAAAAAAGAATGGTGTTTTCAGTGGGATGGACGGTTGGTGAGTAGCCGTTTGCCACTCTGATCGCATCACCACCTTCTGTAGAAATAAGCCAGATGACTTGCTCGGCGCCTTCGGGGTTGCTATCGGGGTTGGCTATTTCGCCGTTGCGGTTTGGTGCACTGCCCCTCACGTAGAGCAACCACTGGTCATTCATAAAAAAGGTAAGTGAGGATATTTCCTGCCCATCATCCTTACCATAGCTGGTAAGCTGAACCGAAGGCCCATCAGGCCCTTTTGCAAAGTAGATATTTCTTATCCCCCTTTTGTTTTCAACCCACGCCATCGCATCGGTCGCCTTGCCAGCTACCAACTCAGTGGCAAAGGGGTAAGACATCACGTCCTCAAGGCTGAACTGTGCAAGTGCGGGCAAGGAAAGTATAGGAAGCAGGATAACCAGCAAAGGCTGGCGGAAACGATCGATCATTTTGTGGTTGGTTAGTCGTAGGTAATTTACCCAAATGAATCGTTCCCGCCAACTGGTTTAAGTCAACCGGCTGCTATTCACTTTCCACGATCAGAAACTCCACTCTTCGGTTGAGCTGCCGACCATCAGCAGTGTTATTATCAGCAGTTGGTTTGGTGAGCCCGTAGCCTTTGAATGCCAGTCGCCCAGCGTCGATACCCTGCTTAATTAGATAATCATAAACGGCCTTTGCCCTGTTGGCGCTCAACTTCATGTTGTAGTCAGCGCTGCCCGTGTTGTCGGTGTGCCCCGATATTTCAATACGCAGTCCCGATTGGTCGGTCAGCAGCTTGACAAACCGGTTGAGCTCAGGAGTAGCTTCCTTCTTGAATGTGAACTTGTCTACGTCAAAAAAGATGTTGTTAAGCCGCACCACCTGTCCCTTTTCAATTGGCACCAAATAAAGATCCTTATTGATTTCCCGATACTCCTTCAGGTTGATAAGATCGAGGTTTTCGCTTACTGAAATAAACCCATCGGATTGACCCAAAAAGCCATAATTCTCGCCCGAGGGTAAAATAATGCTGTAGCTACCATCTATTGCGTCGCTATTCGCAACGCCTGCCTGTTTACCGGAGCTCAGCACTTCATAGTTGATGCTGGCTCCCAGCGGCTCGTTTGTTTTGGCATTGAGCACCCGGCCCCGCACTACCACCACGGGTTTTGGCCTCAGTGATTCAGGAAGTCTCACCCGATATAAATCGCTCTTTCCATTGGAATCTTTGCCGTAAGAGGAGAAGTATGCGTAGTCACCCGATGCGGTAAAAGAATAGTATGCGTCAAATTGAGGTGAGTTAATGTGAGGTCCGAGGTTTTGCGGCTCTGTCCAGTTGAGCCAGGTGTCGTCGAGGCGTCGGGTGACGAACATGTCGGAGCCGCCGTAGCCTGGCCACCCGGCAGTGGAATAGTAGAGTGAAACGCCATCGGCGGCCATATAGGGGAAAATCTCGGATGCCGCTGTGTTTACAGTTGGCCCGATATTCATGGGTGCCGTCCAGGTACCGTTTTCCCTTTTAAAACTAACATGGATGTCTTTAGAGCCAATGGAGTTTTCTCGCTGCAAAGTCATCAAAAGCGTTTGCCCGTCGGCCACGAGAAAATACTCTCCGAACTTATTGTGGTTGTAGAAGCTGTCGATGTCGACTTTTACAGGAAAACCCCACTTGTCTCCTTCCTTATGTGTGATCGAAACACCCACGCCCATCGTTCCGTCGGCATTGTAGGTATTGAGCAGCAAGGCAGTTTGGTTGTCGGGTAAAATAGACTCCAGACCGCTGTTGCTGGCATTGTTTAGCGGCCGCCCAATGTTCACTGCCGTATCAAGGCTTCCATCTTCGTTGATTTCCGCAAACCAAATGTCCTGGGTAGCAGGATCATCGAGATTCTCCGGATGGCCTTCCCTTGTGAAGTATAATACCTTGCCATCAGGCGAAATGATGGGATTAAGCTCATCGGTCGGTGTATTCACACTTGTTGAGAGGTGCTCTATCTGCAACGCCTTGTCCGCATCGGGAGACAGGTTAATCCCCGTTGGAACTGGTGCGTCCGAGTCACTAATGGCTATTGCGTCAAGCTCGTTGAAGCCGGGCACCGAAGCTGTGCGCAATTCGACCTTTACCGCAGCCACCTTGTAGGTCGTTTTAGGGAACACATGCGAAAACAGTCTACCCGCCTCGCTCAGCGGTGCGGTTGAGTCGTTTTGGTAAATAACCGATTCGTTGTCTGCCTCATCGTAGAGGAGTATCCTGCTCACGGCACCTGGATTAAAGATTTCAACTACGGCTACCTGGCTGATTTGCATTGGCTTGTCGAAGCCAACTTTGATCCACTCGCCTTCAGGACTATTTTCCTTGCTGGGCGTCCAGCCGCATGGTGTAGCTCCAAATACCGGATACCTGCTTGGCTTACCCAGAATCTCTTTGGCGAGATATTGTCCTTTGTAATTGTTGTTGATGTACTCGCTGGAAAAACCAACCACGGAAGAAGCCCACTGCACCTGCTGGGCTTTTAATGTAAACATGCCAGCACACAACAGAATAGCTGTAGCTGCCGTCTTTCTAAAACTTGTAGCAATCATAAATGTACCTGTGTTTTGTTAACAAAACAGCGGCTAAACAGGTACGCATCCAGGGCGAAACAAGGCCCTCTTTAAAGCCGAAAATTATAGATTAATTTTGGATACTTCTCAATAGTCATTCAATTTCTTGCAATTCTTCAGGCCACTGAAGTATCCAATCGGAATGGCGGAATGGCTCCCAGGCTACGCTTCCAAGGTCAACTTCCGGGTCAATCAAAGGGTGGGAAGGGTGGCCATTGAGACTTACCACACAGTCAACAAATACGGCAACCTCTTCCCATCCTTTGTTTTCGTATTCCTTTTTGAGATGATGAGCAAACTGCCAGATGATATCGGGATGGCTGCTGGCCATCCTCCCTTTAAGTGAACCCAGATAATGAGACGGACGAACCTTCTCTACCTCACCGGTCTTCTTGTTGGTGACTCTATAAACAGCGCTGCCAGTTTTCGTCCGAAGCATCATATGCCACGATAACTTATGGCCTTCATCTGTCCAATGCACGTTGCCCTCGAACAAATGATGCCTTAGTGGCAGCAACAGCTGAATCAGGAAATAGCCCAGAAAGAGAAAATAGCCCGGGTCGTTTGGCAAGTGCGTTTTTGCAGGCAAAGCAATTCCCCATTTCCACCTTCCCAGTAGTTTTTTTCTGAGGTCTTCTCCATCGAAAAAGAAGAACAACGTGCCCAGCATGAGGTAAGGAAAGATGCCGATTTGAAAAACAAATGAATTAAAGAGGTGAAAAGCTATCGACAAGGCAACACCTACCCAGCGAGTCCTCTTGATTAATAACAACCATATAATCGCTCCGTCAAAAGCGATACCTCCATAAGCAAGCAAATAGTGAATCCACTTGTACTGCAGCATACCGCCTATCAACCAATAGTGTGACTTGCCCTTCATCCATATTTCCATTGGCCTGGCCTCGAGCCAATCAGGGTAGATTTTGGCGATGCTGGCGAACGTATAAACGATCAGTAACTGAAGCACAAAAAAGGAGATACACCACCTGGGACAAGACGTTGATCGTTTATCAGGGTGGTAATGGGCATCAAGAGACAAATCATCGGCTGCGGGCATCAGCGCCATGGCGTAGGCCATCAGCATAAAAAGGTAGTGATGATTGTTATAGTGGGCCTTGTGGGAGAAGTAAATGTATGTCCAGGTGAGGGCAAACGCCCAGGCTGAAAACCTGTACCGCCAGCCAAGCATGATCATGATGCCAATCACACAAACAAAAGCAAAAACCAGGTACATCCCAATGCCTGGCAGCGGCTGCATCCAGCCTAGTCCCTGATAGGTAAAAACAACAACTGCTTCAGTATAAATTTCGGAGATTTGGCCCAGCAAGAAAAAACTTGCTCCCTCCATAAATACGAGAAAGCCAAAAACCACCCGGAACAACACAAGGGGTGTATTGTCAACTGGTTGCGATAAGTACTGTCGATTAAGTGTCAGAGAGGGAAACACATCAAAAAATTTGTGTAAAGAAATGAATCTCTGGCATAAAAAAAAGGGCCCTAAAGACCCTCTTTTTCAAACCAACCTAAACCTATCTACTAAAAACAACTATGCGTTGTTATTTCTTATTCATTTAAAAGTGTTTACGTTTCAATTGACCATTGTGTTGCCCCCGGCAGTGAAATTTTGATCTATTTCTTTCGCCAATTTCTTGGATGTCGCCAATTTCTCAAGCTGCAACTTTGCTTCAACCCTCATAGCGTCATCTTTTCGGCCAACAGCCGCTCCCGACAATGCCCTCTCTCCTGCCACAAACCCTGACCCATTCAAAGACGACAGGAGCGAGACGACTGCCACAATTATTCCCAATAGGAGAATCTTTGTTGTATTTGCGTTCTTCGATTTCATAGTCTCTTTGTTCAATGGTCATGAAAATAAGTCAACACTTGTGCCAAAAATTTCAACTATCTAATAGTCAAATAGTTAAATATTTTCTTTTGCAAAAAAGTGTACATATATGAACAATAACCTGCCGATAGATGAACGAAACTGACCTGGCTTCAGTATCTGAAGCGCTACTAATTCGTACAAATGGGCTGATGCTATATTTTCAACCCCCATTTTCCTAATTTTGCAGCTTTACAAACCCAATTATGAGTCAGTCACTTGAAGAAATTCGCAGCCTTGTAGAAAAAGAAGTTCAGGCCATTCATAATATCCCGGTAGATGGGTCGATACTGAACGCCATTGATGCGCTGTACGAACAGATACATGTTAAAAAAGGGAAGATTGTCATTAGCGGTATCGGCAAAGCCGGCCAGGTAGGTCAGAACATCGCTACAACTTTCTGCTCAACAGGTTCGCCTGCTGTGTTCCTTCATCCATCGGAAGCACAACATGGCGACCTGGGAGTTTTGCAGCCGAACGACATCCTGCTGGTTATTTCCAATTCGGGCAAAACTGAAGAAATTCTCAAGTTGCTGGAGCTGGCAGACAACCTGTATCCAAAAATCAAGACTATTTGCATCACCGGGCATCCGGAAAACGAACTGGGAAGAACAGCCAACATTTGCCTGAGCACTGGTCGGCCGAAAGAAATTTGCCCACTAGATCTGACGCCAACCACCAGCACCACGGTGATGTCGGTTTTGGGCGACTTGCTGGTGGTATTGTTAATGAAAAAGATCAACTTTGATAAGGCTGGCTACGCCAAAAGGCACCATAGCGGCTACCTCGGACAAAAAAGCAGAATGCAATGAGTAAACTATTCCTGATAGCCGGCCCTTGTGTGGTCGAGAACGACAAAACACCTTTTGAAATAGGCAGAAAAGTAAAAGGCATCTGCGACGAGCTGGGCATCGATTACATTTTCAAAGCCAGCTTCAAAAAAGCCAACCGCACCAAGCTGAATAGCTTTACCGGTATCGAAAAAGAAGATGCCATGGCGATCATTCAGGCAGTGGGGAAAGAACTTGGGGTGCCTACCATTACCGACGTGCACGAAAGCTATGAGCCGGCTATCGCAGCCAAATATGTGGATTACCTGCAGATCCCGGCCTTCCTATGTCGACAAACCGATTTGCTGCTGGCAGCTGGCGAAACAGGCAAAGGCGTGAATATCAAGAAGGGGCAGTTTATGTCGCCCGAGGCGATGAAGTTTTCACTGGAGAAAGTGCTGTCCACCGGCAACAAAAATGTGTGGCTTTGTGAGCGTGGGTTCTCGTTTGGCTACGAAGGGCTGGTGGTGGATGCCACAGCTATTACCAGGCTAAAGAAGCATGGCGTGCCCGTGGTGATGGATTGCACGCACTCTGTTCAACAGCCCAACAAAGCTGATGGTGTCACAGGCGGCAATCCTGAAATGATCGAAACCATGGCACTTTCCGCCATTGCTACTGGTGCCGACGGCCTTTTTATAGAAACCCATCCCGATCCAGCCAATGCTTTGAGTGACGGCCAAACGATGCTGCCGATTGAAAAGCTTGAGGGGATATTGAGGAAAGTGATGAAGGTGAGGAAAGCTCTTTACTCGTAGTAAGGTATCAAACTACAAATTTACATTGCAGATTTTTAGGTACTTTTAAGAAAGAAAAGATCGAAGCCATGGTCACTGTAATAAAAAAAGGCACTCCGAAGAAGGAAATAAACGAGAAAATGAATCAGGCTCTGCGAAAGCAACCCAAAACAGATTTAAGAAAACTCGCTGGGTCTCTCAAAACGGATATTGACCCTTTGCAATATCAAAAAGATATTCGCAATGAATGGAAATGACCTTTTTGTAGACACAAATATAGTATTGTACTTTCTGAAGGGGGATCCTGAAGTGGTAGAGATGATTGCTGACAAGAACTTAACCATTTCGTTCGTAACAGAATTGGAGCTTTTGTCTTTCCCTGGCATCGATAATGAATCTGAGACGGCCATTCGAACGCTGCTGGAAAATTGCCGGATAACTTCTATTAATAAAGAGATTAAAGACGTTACTATCGCTTTCAGAAAGAATTCTCGCCTGAAACTACCGGACTCAATAATAGCTGCTTCGGCTTTTTGCCATAAGCTCCCTCTTGTCACAGCAGACAGACAATTCTTAGCTGTTGACGAGGTGGAGGTTATCTTCTATGAACTATAGCTACCCTTCTCTTTTCCCATTAGTTACTTAACATCGACCTAAGTTTTATTCGTGAAAGACTACAAAAACATAAAACTCCTCATCCTCGACGTTGACGGCACACTTACCGACGGCGGTATTTACATTATGGAAGACGGGAGTCAGTTCAAAAAATTTAATTCCCGTGATGGCATGGGCATCCGGCTGCTACAGAAAGCGGGCATTGAAGTTGGGATCATCAGCAATGGCAAAACCACCTCAATGGTACAGGCCAGGGCCGACATGCTGGGCATGACCAGGGTTTACGTAGGCGAAGCAAAGAAAATGGATGTGCTGGAAGCCTGGATGACTGAGATGGGCATAGGCCTTGACCAGGTGGGCATGGTGGGCGACGACATCAACGATTTGCCTGTCATGGAAAAAGCCGGGCTCTCGGCCTGTCCGGCTGATGCAGTGAGGGCAGTGAAGGAAAAAGCTGATATCGTGCTTCAGCTCAAAGGGGGCGAAGGATGCGTGCGTGAATTAATCGACAACTACTTGCTGGCCGATTGAAAATGGGGTTAAACCGGCCTATTTAGGTTTGGCAAAGCGATTATTAATCCTATTTTTGTGCAAAAATCTTACGACAGAATGAGCGTTCTAGTAAATAAAAATTCCAAGGTCATCGTGCAAGGCTTTACTGGCACTGAAGGCAGTTTTCATGCTGAACAGATGATCGAATATGGAACCAACGTAGTAGGAGGTGTTACTCCGGGTAAAGGAGGTCAGAAGCATCTTGACAAACCCATTTTCAATAGTGTAGAAGAGGCTGTGCAAACGACTGGAGCTGATGTTTCTATCATTTTTGTACCACCAGCTTTTGCCGCTGATGCTATCATGGAAGCAGCCGACGCCGGCATCAAGGTAATTGTGGCAATCACAGAAGGCATTCCTGTAAAGGACATGATGACTGCCAAAAATTATATCAAGAATAAAAAAGTAACGCTGATTGGCCCTAACTGTCCTGGTGTCATTACTCCGGGCGAAGCGAAAGTAGGTATCATGCCTGGTTTCGTATTCAAAAAAGGAAGAGTGGGCGTAGTGTCTAAGTCAGGTACATTGACTTACGAAGCAGCTGACCAGATTGTGAAGGCAGGTCTTGGTATTTCAACGGCAATCGGCATTGGTGGTGACCCCATCATTGGTACTCCTACGAAAGAGGCTGTTGAATTGCTGATGAACGACCCCGAAACTGACGCCATCGTGATGATTGGTGAAATTGGAGGTAACTATGAGGCACTTGCTTCTGAATACATAAAAAGCACTGGCAACAAAAAGCCTGTTGTTGGCTTCATCGCTGGCCAAACAGCCCCTCCGGGCCGCAGAATGGGTCATGCTGGTGCTATTATTGGTGGCGCCGACGATACAGCTGCAGCCAAAATGAAGATCATGGAAGCCTGCGGCATTCACGTAGTGCAGTCTCCAGCGGATATTGGAGAAACCCTTGCCAAAGTGCTTAAGAAATAAGTAATACATTATAACAAGCAAACCTAAACCAAAGAACAGAGCCGCCGTGCATAGCAGGGCGGCTTCTGTTTTTTCCACTTGTTTGGTTTAGAACTTCAGCGTGTAGACGATGTTGGGCAACATGGCCAGCTGATAAGATTTCACAATGTTGCCAGTGCCGGCCACAAAGTATTCATTCACTAATGCCTGGTTGTTGGTGACATTGGTAACGTCAATTTTAAATTCGCTCGTCGTCTTCTTCCTGTTTTTTCTGGTGCCAATAGCCAGGTTAACGAAAAACACATCATCACCTTTTACTGAAAACGGGTTGGCGTCGTCTCTCACCTCTGAACCGAGCTCTCTGGAGGCCTCAAGATCAATGGGGGTGTATCGCTGACCTCCGATAAGCGCTGCTTTAGCGTTAACAAAGAGCACCCTGTTCCTGTCGGCAGCTCCTACTTTGAACTCTTTTCCCCCGATCACATTCACGATGTAATTTCCATCAAAAGTCGACGTCCGTTCTATTCCGTCCTGTGCTGTGTAAAGAGACTTGTATAGTGACACAGTCGACATGTAATAGAAACCACGATTCAGGTATTGCTCCAGCGTAAGCTCCACGCCATAGTTCCTCCCGGTTCCTTCATTTACCAACGACTCGTTAACAAAAGCTCCTGAGCTGTTGATCATAGAGAAGCTGCTTGACGGATCTTTCTCCACCGGCACGTCGTATAGCTGCTGGTAGTAGGCTTCCAGCTTCAGGTGAGTGCTTTGGTTGAGCACCTGATTGAAACCAACAACATAGTGTGCCGCTTTAGTAGTTCTCAGGTTCTTGTTGGGCTGCAAAAGTGAGCCGTCTTCCTGCGTTTGTTTGGCCAGGTAAGCAGAGACCGGCTCCAGCCTGCTATGAAGACCAAAACCTGCCGTGAAGGCCTGCCTGCTGTTGAGGTCGTACTTCAAACCAACTCTTGGCTCCACAGATTGTGTATTGTTCAAAGCAAACAGGAAATAGTGAACACCGCTGGTCATCGTCCAGGCCTCGTTGAAACGCAGTTTCCAGCTACCAAATGCTTGAAGTGTTCCTGTGTTCCCTTTGTCATCCAGCCAGGTGTCGGTGGTTTTGGTCTCGTAGTTGTAAAGGTCAACTTTGGAATTGTATCCGAGCCTTGAGTAGATGATACCAGTCTCAAATTTGTTTTTTGCATTTAGCTTGTAGTTCAACGTGCTGGCTACTCTGATGCTATTTTTATTGAGGTCAATATCTTCCACATCCCGGAAGCCGGTGTCTTCATTCATATCGTAATTCGATGTTTGGCCGGACAACGACAAAGCAACAGAGTTTCTGACGAAGACATTGTCATTAATAAAGTAGGTGTGATTAACACCCACCACGCCGAGGCGAGCCCCAAAGTCTCCTCTGGAAAGTACAATGTCCTCATCTTCCTCATCAGTTTCGGTTTGGCTGATATTGCTAATGCCGCCCAGGCCAAACATGGTCACGTACTGCTTCTTCCCAATTGGCAAAGCGATATTGAAAGACCCATCCTGGTACTTGGGCACGCCGTTGAAATCAAGAATACCGGCATCGGACAGCAGCTGCAACGAGGAATAGCGATAATTGGCTATGTAAGAACCATTGTACCCCTGTTTGAAAGGCCCTTCAGCGGTAAAGTCCACTCCGAACACACCGAGAGAAGTAGTATACTCTCGTTGCTCATTGTTTCCCTTTTTGAATTTGATATCAAAGACTCCTGAAAGTGCATTGCCATATTCAGGCGAAAAAGCTCCGGTGAAAAAATCGGAGTTATCAAGCATATTGCTGTTCAAAGCATTCACCGGTCCGCCAGTGGCTCCTTCGTTCGCAAAGTGATTGGGGTTCGGTATTTCTACACCTTCCAATTTCCACAAGATTCCTTTGGAAGAGTTTCCTCTCACCACAATGTCATTGTTGCCCTGCGCATCGCCGTTTACTCCAGCAAACGCCGATACCATTCTGGCGGGGTCATTAATGGCACCAGCATAGCGCTGTGTTTCCTCCACCGAAAATGAACGGGCACTGACCAGCGCCATCTCATTCAGCACTTCAGATTTGTCCTTTTTTGCCGTAACGACCACTTCATCCAGCTTGTCAATCGACTCAACCAGGTCAATACTCAAAAGCACCTCCTTGGCGGAATTGACCTGAATATTTGGAATAACCTTGTCTTCAAAGCCAATGTAGGTCACAAAAAGCGAAGCCCTGCCAACTGGCACATTTGTAATCCTGAAGTTGCCATCCGGGTCGGTCACAGCGCCAAGTATTGGGTCGGTGCCAACTATCTGGACGGTGGCGCCAATCAAAGGGCTCTTGGCATCCTGGTCTAAAATCTGTCCTCTGACAGTTTGTGTCATTTGTTGAGAAAATGACAAAGAAGTAGCGAGCAGGAGGAGTGCTCCTGATAATAAAAAAGTCTTCATGAGTGTTTTTGTGTGGTTTATTGGAAAAAGGAGGGGGAGGTATTAAAACCTCACCCCAACATGATAGCCTACCCAAGCCTTCACGTTTGTGCCCGAAAAAGTCTGGTCATAAAATCCATTCTCACCGAGGCCGAGGCCATAGCTGCCATCAGCATTGACAGAACGGGAAGTGGATATATTCAATATTGGGCCAGCGTTCACTGATAAGGTTTTGAAAATTTTGTAGCCCACGTTGACTGATAGCTTGGTCACCTGGTTGAGGTCGTCCTGAAAATCATCCACTCTGTTTACCCCAAAAGAGGCAAGCTCAACGCTTGTGACAAACTTGTCTTTGATTGGTTTAAATTGTGTGCCGAAACCCGCACCTACCGCCCACAGGGGATTGTCGCCAGTTTGAATGCCGATTTCAAGTACGCTGTAAAACTTATCAGTTCCCGACCTGAACGCTGCATTGATATCGGTGATGTCGTTGTAGCTCAGGGCAACCTCGTGCTTACCAGTTCGCACGATATTAAGCAAACCAATGGTTGCGCCCTTTTCAACTGTGTCGGCTATGTTGACAATACCGAACTGAAAGCCCCGCAGCGTTTTGGTGTAGTTGGCAAAGCCAGATGCCTGCACACCATTCACTTCTTTCGCATGGTTATAAAACCCGCTGAGCTGAGCACCTTTCAGAGAATCGTTGGCATAGTTAACAAAACCGGCACCCTGCACACCCTTTACGCTTTTTGCATAGTTGACAAAACCTGAGCCCTGTGCTCCGACAACATCACCCAGTGCAAAGTTCACAAAGCCGGTTCCCTGCACGCCTGTAATATCGCCGTGGGCATAGTTCACGAATCCAGACCCCTGGCCACCGGTTACATCACCATGGGCATAGTTGACAAAACCTGAACCTTGCACCCCAGTCAAACCTTTGCTCATATTGACAAAGCCTGCCATTTGGGCTCCTGTCACCTGCTGTTTGACACCGTTTACAAAACCGGCTCCCTGAAAGCCTGTAACGCTTCCTCCCACAAGGTTTACAAAGCCCGATAGCTGCAGGTACTTCACGTCTGACCTATCCACGTTAACAAATCCACCCAGTTCAACACCATTTACACCGTAGTTGTAGCCTGCCCAAATGTTCAACGAAACATTGTTGAGTGACTGGCCATAGGGCCTGAAGTTGGTACCCAGCACCGGAATAAACGACACCTGGAGTGCCTGCTCGCTGATGATCTCTTCAGCTACGTCGCTTTTTTGATCTTCGTTTGAAGACTCTTGTGCACTACTCGCAAAGGTTACCAAACCAAGGAGCATCATCGATAAAAAAAATTTTGAGTTCATGACTTTAATTCTTTAGAGTTCTATTTAATTTCTCTTTCCCCTATGGAAATTAAAGTCGCTTCTACCCCCACGGGCAGATGAAAAAAAAACAGGAAAATATTTTTAAGAGCACTATTATGTAGCCAAACAGGCTAAAAAAGGCGCAAAGCGGCAGTATAGCCTACCCAAACCTTAGAGTTGGAAGTTGCGCCAGAAGATTTGAAAAGTGGTCGTCCGCCAAACTTTGTGGAAAGATCCAGCGCCTCACTATCTGAAGAATAATTAAAGAAATGAACAACAGGGCCAGCATTGATCGAAGCCCATTTCAACAGCCTAAATCCGAAATTGACCTGGAAGCGGTAGTCGCTGGGGCCGTCTTCAATCCAGGTATCCATTGGTTGCACAGTGTTTGTTGAAAGCTCAAAGTCGGTATAGATTTTTTCAGTCCAGTCCACCTCTGTTCCTACTCCGATCCCCATCGACCAAATAGTGCTCTCCTGAGGAACAACGCCAAACGTTAACAAGGTGTAGAAATGCTTCGTGCCGGATCGGAAGGAGAAATTCAGATCCGTTATGTCGTTGGCGCTCACGTCAAAGGCGTGAAATCCTTCCTTCACCAAGTTAAGAATACCGATGGTGGCCCCCTTCTCAACCTTTTTTGCAACGTTTACAATACCCACCTGAAGACCATTGACGGTTCCTGCCATATTGATAAAACCGGAAGCCTGAACGCCATTAACAGCGGTGGCCATATTCAAGAAGCCAGCCCCTTGAATACCCCTCACCCTTCCTGCCATGTTCACAAAGCCGGTCCCCTGAACACCGTTCATGTCGAGCAGTGTAAAGTTAGTGAATCCTGAGAGCTGTGCGCCATTGATGTTGTTGGCCACATTCACAAAGCCTGTACCCTGCAGGCCCGTGTAACGAGTACCAGCATGGTTAACAAAGCCGGAAAGCTGCGTGCCCTTCCCTCCAGAGGGGGTAAGGTTGACAAAACCAGATGCCTGTACCCCATTCATTTCGCCGCCCACAATGTTGCCAAATCCGCTGGCCTGAACACCCGTTACGTCCATTCTATCCACATTGAAGAACCCACCCAATTCAACTCCACTAACCGAATGGTTGTATCCTGCAAAAACGTTCAACGAAACATTGTTCCCGATTTTGCCGGCCATCAGTCCGTTAGTTCCTACCACAGGCAACAGTGACAGTTGAACCCAGCGCTGCTCGACCATGTCGACGTTGCGAATATGCTGCTTCGCTTTTCGGTTGACCAAAAATCGGACAATGTTCAAAGAATCAATGAAACGCCGGAGTGTTCTGTCTCTGGTTTCTTCGGTTGCTTCCAATGGCTGCAGCTCAATCTTAACCGGCGCTATCTGCTGATTAACAATCCTGATTACCGTGTCTTTATAGTTCTCTTTGCTGATGGCGAAAGCCGTCACGCCGTCCTGAAAAAAGGTGGACAGCTTGTAAGAACCATCCTCGCCGGAAAGGGTCGATGATAAGTTATTTACATCGTAAACACTTGTATTGGCAAGGCTTCTGCCCGTGCGGGCATCTACAACTTCGCCCACAAACTCAATATTGGACTTGTGGGATTGCTTATCTGCCACTGGCTGAATAATTATGTAGCTGCCCCTTACTTTGTAATCAAAGCTCTTTCCAAGCGTTTTTTTTAAAACTTCCTCAAGCGAAGTCTCCTGAAAGCTGGCAGTAATGTTTTTGTTTGGAAGCAGATCCGGGTTATAGGAAAATCTACAGTCGGCCCGATTCGAGATTTCAGTAAGCGCCTGCCCAATCGGGAGATCAGTGAAGTTTAGTGACAGCCGTTGGTCAAGCAGGTTTTGACACCAGGCCCTACCAACAACCGCCACCAAAAAAAGTGTTAAAAAAATCAGTTTTCCGGACATCCCGTTCCTTTTAAAAGAATGACGTTTCCACTTTTACTAACCTTCAGGTCGAGCGTGAGCGCAATCACATCAAGGATATTGTTCAAAGAGTCATTTTCAAAGTTTACGGATAGGCGACAGTTAGCCATTTGCTCATTTTCGAGCTCAATATCTACAAAATAGGCCTCTTCAATAGCATCTATCACGTCTGGGAGAGAATGGCCAGCAAAGGAAAGCCGACGGGTTCGCCAAAACTGATCTACTCCGGTTGAAGTAGACCCACCAGTAGAGGCCAAAAGTCCCGACTTGGCTGTGTACGTAGCTTTCTCGCCCGGGGTTAGGATAACTTCCTGCGTGCCCACGGAAAAAGAGACTCTTCCGGTAGCCACAAAGACTGCAACCGTGTCCTCCATTGCCGAACTCTTGACGTTGAATGAGGTACCAAGCACCGTGATGATAGCAGGCCCGGCATGAATAACAAAAGGCTTAACGGTATCGGGCTCCACTTCAAAAAATGCCTCTCCTTTCAAGTTCACCTGCCGAAGATTGGCAGCAAACTCCTCGGGGTATTGAATAATACTTTCTTCATTCAGGGTGATGTGGGAACCATCCAGAAGGTCAACATTTATTATCTCCGAAGCTGAAGCTACCTCGGTCATCTGCACCTCGGCAAAATAGCTGCGCAAGAAATAAGTGATGCCACCGAGTAGAACCAGGGAAGCTGCAATCCACATAATCCACGGATTTCGCCTTTCCAATTTCCTTTGGTTGCTGACGGCGGTCGCTTTGGCTGTTTTTACGTTGGCCCAGGCAGCGTCTACATCAAACGATGTGTGTGTCGTTGCGTCGTCCGTCATCACAGCTCCGAGGTCTTCCCAAAGCATTTTTTGCTGAACAAAATCCTCTTCATTTGCGGCAGACTCAGCAACCCACGTCATCACAGCCGCTGACTCAGCATCAGACGCTTCGCCGGCAAAATACTTTGCGAGCAACTCGTTGGTGACTATATGTGGACTCTGCTTACTCATCTCTTCATTTGTTCGACAACAAGATTACCATTTACCCCCATGCAAAAACAGAAACAATAAAACCGCAGGCAGATACTCGCCTAACTCTTCCCGCATGATCTTCAAAGCCTTACCCATTTGATTCTCCACGGTCTTCAACGACAGGTTCAGTTCGTCGGCAATTTCCTTATATCTTTTGCCCTCAAACCGGTTTAGCTCAAATATCTCCCGACATTTTTCCGGGATTTTATCCATAGCACTGGCAATCTTTTCTTTCAACTCCTCGAGTTCCAGAAAGTCGGTAGACTCTCCAACAGGTGCCACGTACCTTGTTCTGTCGGCATACTTCTGCTCTACCTTTTGGTGCTTGATATAATTGAGGCAGGCATTCCTGACGGCCCCAAAAAGGTAAGACTTTATCGACGTTTTGATTTTCAGCAGATCTGTTTTGATCCACATATCGCTGAAAAGCTCCTGCACAATTTCCTCGGCTATTTCCGTATCCTTGACATATTTGAGGGCAAACGAAGCCAGCCCTGAATAATATTCACGGAAAATACCCTCGAAGACTTTTTCGTCAGCGACGTTGACAATATGGGCAGTATGTTCTATCTGATCTGACAGTTTCTGCGTGATTTCCTGCAATAATAATGAGTTTTATATCAAAAACAGGTTGGCTCCATTGTTAAGAACAGGGCAATCGCATTTTAAACCATCCTGTCGAAATTCTTCTCTTTTACCCTGGCCCTAAAGGGAAAAGAAGAATTTCGAAGCTGTTTCACCCTTAAGGACAGCCGACGTGGAACGGGGTAATAAACAGCTTTGAAAGTAAAATGTGGAATTTGTTTTAAATGCGATTGGCCTGTTGCTAAGAAACCAAAAACAGCCACCCGCAAAAAAAGAAAAGCCGGGAACGCCCCGGCTTTACAAAGTTCAAGCTTTTGCAAGACTATTCTTCGTGCAAAATATCAACAGGGTTGCTGAAAGCGGTTTTTACCGACTGATAGCTTACTGTGAGAATGGCCAAAACCAGGGCACTCAATCCGGCGTAAGCAAAGACCTGCCAATTGATGCTTGTTCTGTACTGATAGTTTTGCAGCCATACATTAGCCGCCCACCAGCCAAGAGGCACAGAGATAACGAAGGCAATGATCACAAGCCGGGCGAAATCCTTACCCATTAACACCACAAGCTGACTGACCGACGCCCCCAACACTTTCCGGATGCCAATCTCCTTGTTGCGCACTTCTGCCATGTAGGAAGCCAGCCCTAGTAGGCCCATACATGCAATTAGTATAGCCAAACCGGTGAATACAGAAAACAGTTGACCCAGGCGCTGCTCAAATTCGAAAGCGCTGAAAAACATGGCATCAGTAAACTGGTAGCTAAATGGTAAGCCGGGTGCAAATTCATCCCACTGTAATGATAAAAAGCTTAGAAAGTCTTTTACGTCGGCAGCCTGATTATTTTCCGGCTTCAGTCTGACTGAGAGAAAATGTGTCTCCTGATGGGTGATGGGTGCCCCATAAGGAAATACTGCCAGCGGCTGTATCGGGCTGTCAAGCGTCCAGTAGTTAAAATCTCTAATCACACCGATGACGTTGAAGCGGGTATCCCAGTAAAGGAGCTTTTTGCCGATCACAGTCTCATCATTGTTCCAACCAAGGGCCTTTACTGCATTTTCATTCAGTACAACGCTCGTACGGTCGGCCTGGAATCCTTCTTCAAAGATTCGGCCGTGCAGCACTTCAACACCGAGGGTCTGCAAGTAATTATTACTCACGTTCATGTAGTTTATCGGCTGCTCATTCTCGGGGTCATCCTCGGTAGTGAAGCTGTCACCATCCCATATATTGGGAGGAACCGACGTAGACATGCCCACCGAAGCAACCGAAGGATTGTTGCTAAGTACTTCTCTGAACGACACCCTCTTTACTGAGTCCATTCTTTGCACCTGCGGCACAATGATCAGGTTGTTCTTGTCAAAGCCAATGTCTCTATTTTGCAAATAAGTAATCTGGTCGTACACGATAAAAGACAGCACTACCAGTGTGATGGAAATGGCAAATTGAAATACCACCAAGCCTCCACGAAGCAGCTGGCCACCCTTGCCCACCTTGTTTTGCTTTCTAAGTGCCTGAATAGGGCTGAAACGAGCCATGTAAAACGCAGGATAAGCGCCGGCAAGAAGAGCGGTGGAAACAATAATTATCAGAAGGAAAATGATTTTCATCCCGCTATCAAAAAGACCAAGAGTGGACAGCTGTATTCCAGCCAGACTGTTGAAGTAAGGAAGGCAAAGCTCAACAAGGCCTATTGCGAGGGCGGACGAGAATATTACCAGAATAAAAGACTCAGCCAGGAACTGGAAAAGCAGATGCTCTTTCAATGCGCCCATCATTTTACGCACACCCACCTCTTTTGACCTGCTGACCGATCGTGCTGTGGCCATGTTCATGTAGTTAACACTGGCCAGCACAAGCACCGTAATGGCTATTGCTGATAACACATACACATAGAGGATATTGCTTGTTGGGCCCAGTCTGTTGGGGGAGCTTACCGAGTGCAGCCATATATCCGACAAAGGCACAAGGTACAAATGCCAGGGCTTGCCACCAGAGGTGATGGTTTCATACGCCTGGCCTGCTCTTTTGCTTGGCAGGTCAAAAATAGCTTCCCTGACTGACTCTGGATTTGCACCTTCCTTCAACAGGGCATACGTGACAAAGCCAGACCAAAACCACGCTGTATTTCGGGCAGCTACCTCGGGGAACGACGACATAGAAGCAAGGATATTAAAACTGAAATGGCTATTGGGTGGTACGTCTTCCATTACTCCGGTGACTTTGTAAAGCCCCTCTGTTCTGCCGTCTGTCATTTTCAGCGTTTGTCCCAAAGCGTCAACTGTGCCAAAATACTTCAGCGCTGAAGACCGGGTGATGACTACTGAAAACGGTTCATCAAGAGCGGTTGAAGCGTCGCCTGCGATCATTTGAAAGGTGAATAGCTGCAAGAAGGTGGAGTCCACTGCACCCACGCCGTTGTCTTCATACGCAACGGCGTTTTGCTGAGATGGCACACTTACGACCCTGTCACCCACCGTATACACCCTCGCCGTCTGCTCCACGCCGGGGATATCGGTGCGGATGGCATCGGAAACACCCGGCCCCGTAGAGCCAAATGTCGGATATGCATCGCCCCAGATAAATGTCTGATCGATCCTGTAAAGTCTATCCCCCTTTTCATAGAATCCATCGTAGCTAAACTGGTAATCGATATAAAGAGAAATAACCATAAACACTGCCAGCCCTACTCCCAATCCAAACGCATTGAGAATGGAGTAAAAGCGCTGCTTGAGCAGGTTCCTGATAGCGACGGTTAGAATGTTCTTTAGCATATCCTTAAATTTTTGTCTAACCAAGCAAGACAACCATTGTACCAAACTGTAATCTATTGCTTTTCAGTTAATTACAAAAAAACGCCTCGCCTTGCCAATTCCAGTATCAAGCACAGGTGTCTGATATCGGACAGTGTAAAAAGAAAATCCCACCGAGTGGCGGGATCTTCCAGCATTAGTAACCTATGGCTTTTTCAGCTTGGGTAAAGCTCTTCTTGTGCGTTAGCCACTTCCCACCTTTTTCAATGAACCCAAGCCTGCATAGTCACAATCAACATACTCTTCCTGGCCACTTCCGGAGTATTGCGGTCATTTACGAAGTATGAAATAGTTTTGGATTTCTCTGTGCCTGAAATCAGGTGGCTATTTGCCCGAGCACCACCATGTTCTCCAGTGTTGGTGACTCCAGCCCTCCTTTGGGCTCAAGGGTGATGGCAAACGCTACAGCTCCTTTGATGTTCTTCATCTTAACAAGACTATTGGGGTTAGTAAAATCAATAACCCCCATGTCAACAGGCTTACCCTCCACAATGGCCCAAAGCTGATAATCCTGCTGATCGCCAGGTGTACCCAAATTGCCCAGGTCAAGGTAGACCTCTTCCGAGGTGGTGTTCCAATAAACAAACAATTGAAGGTTGGAGTCCTCTTTTGTGGCGTTCAGTTGAATTCTCCTGGTGCTCTCGTCTGTTGCAAGGGCCAGCATTTGCTCGTTTTGGTCAAGCGAGTTCTTCACCTGATTAAGCTCCTGAGCCATCATGCTGTTCTGAGCAACCAGCGCTTCGTATTCTCCACTGACGCTGCTATATCTTTGGAAGTAGAATAGTGCTGCTGCAAATGAGAGTAAGGCAATGGTCACCGATGCCGCCATCATCCAGTTACTCTTTGTTTCGCCAGCTGGCTGAAGATGTATCCGCTTCCCTAATGGGGCAGACTCGGGAAGAGTGTCAAATAGCTTTTGCTTGACTGACACTGGCGGCGCCATTCCCAACTCCTGATCCATCAACTCCATCGCCTGCTCAACAGCCTCAAGTTCAGCCTTCACCTCGGGGTGCTCAGCGCACATACGCTCCACTTCAGCTTGCTCAGCTGTTGAGAGCGTGCCCAGAACGTAAAGTTCCAGTATCCCTGACTCGATGAATTCTTTACTTGTCAACGTTTAGTAATTTTCTTAACAATGTCATGCCTGCCCTTAGCCTGGTTTTCACCGTGCCGAGAGGAATATTGAACTTCTCTTCAATTTCCGATTGAGTGTATCCCTGAAAGTACATCAAGTCTACAATCTCGGCCTGGTCGGGTTTTAGTTTGCTGAGCAATTCTTTTACGCCAATGCCATCCACTTTCATTTCTTCCATTGGCAGGGCCACCTCAGCATATACGAAGGACTCGACCGAATCAGTTTTACCTGACTGTGAAAATTCTTTGGATCTTGTTTTGTCAATAGCCAGGTTCCTGGCAATATTCACCATCCAGGTATACAGCTTGCCTTTAGCAAAATCGTATTTCTCAGAGCGCTCCCAATACCTCAAAAAGGCATCGTTGAGTACCTCAGAGGCTACCTCTTCACTTTTTACGATTCGGAAGATAACGCCATAAATAGCCTTTGAATATCTGTCGTACAGATACTCAAAGGCCAGCTTATCCTTTACCTGAATGCGGCGGACTAACTCTTCTTCCGGGATGATATAGACGGTTCTTCCGCTCAACTACGGTCTGTTACAGGTGGATTACCTCGTCGTAAGCAGCTGCTGCTGCTTCCATCACCGCTTCCGACATGGTCGGGTGAGGGTGTACCGACTTGATAATTTCATGACCAGTGGTCTCCAGCTTTCTCGCCGTAACAATTTCAGCGATCATTTCTGTCACGTTGGCGCCAATCATATGGGCACCGAGGAGCTCGCCATATTTGGCATCAAAAATTAATTTCACGAATCCGTCGGCTGCGCCAGCAGCTTTGGCTTTGCCTGACGCCGAGAATGGAAACTTGCCAACTTTGAGCTCATACCCGGCTTCTTTAGCAGCCTTTTCGGTGTAGCCTACAGAAGCCACTTCTGGTGAGCAGTAGGTACAACCAGGGATGTTGTTGTAATCCAGCGGTTCAGGATGATGCCCTGCAATTTTCTCTACGCAGATAATACCCTCAGCAGATGCAACGTGCGCCAGCGCCTGGCCCTTCACAATATCGCCGATGGCGTAAATGCCCGGGATATTCGTTTTGTAGTAGTCATCTACCAGCACTTTACCTCTGTCGGTAGCAACGCCCACGTCTTCCAAGCCTATTCCCTCAAGATTGGTAGAAATCCCTACGGCAGACAGTACCACATCGCACTCAAGGTTTTCTTCACCTTTCTGCGTTTTCACAGTCACTTTGCACTTCTTGCCTTTGGTGTCAACTTTGGTTACTTCCGAGTTGGTCATGATGGTCATGCCAGCTTTTTTGAAGATTCTCTCCAATTGTTTCGACACTTCCTCGTCTTCGAGCGGAACAATATTGGGTAGAAACTCTACGATAGTAACATCCACGCCAATTGACTTGTAGAAGTACGCAAACTCTACACCGATAGCCCCCGAGCCAACCACCACCATGCTCTGTGGTTTCTTATCAAGAGTCATGGCCTTTCTGTAGCCGATAATTTTTTCATTATCGATGGGCAATGCCGGCAATTCACGTGAACGACCTCCGGTTGCCACTATGATATGGTCAGCCTGGTAGTCAGTCTTCTTGCCGTCTTTGGCAGTTACTTCAACTGTCTTGTTTTTCTTCAGCTTACCGAATCCTTCGATGTGATCGATTTTGTTCTTTTTGAAAAGGAACTGGATGCCTTTGCTCATTCCGTTGGCTACATCCCGGCTTCTCTTCACCATCCCGTCAAAATCGGCCTCGGCGCCTTTTACTGAGATGCCGTAGTCCTTGGCATGATTGATATATTCAAATACCTGGGCACTTTTCAGTAAGGCTTTGGTAGGTATACAGCCCCAGTTGAGGCAAATTCCGCCCAGCTCGTCACGTTCTACCACACCTACTTTCATTCCCAGTTGAGAGGCCCTGATAGCGGCCACATAGCCTCCGGGTCCACTCCCAATAACAATCAAATCGTATTTCGTAGCCATTTGAATATGTTTATGTCAATTTTAAAATATAGTCTGGCGGCAAATTTAAACCGTTTGGCTGGAGAAAAAAATCTTTCATGGAACCATACAAAAGTTATTACCAGACAGCGAAATTGGATTCTCACAATTGGATTCATTCCACCTTTTGGCATTATTTCCAGTCCGGAGGAGTCCGTACAAAAGTATAATAGCCACTGGCAGAATGAGCCACTTTTTACCTTTTATCTGCATTCTCTCAATTGCTTGGAACACAACAACTGAGTACACAGGAAAAATCCCGGCAAGGAACCTTTCTGCGTCACTAGCAACTGGTTTGCCCAGAATTACAAAGCCAAGCACGTAAACAACAGGAATGGTTGATAATTGTCTAAGAAATGTTAGCCTTGGTGAAATGGGCTCGCTGGAAAAGAATATACTAATAACGAACCACAAACTGAGAATTCCTGCTGCAACTACAACATAGTGGCTGGATGTGCCTGGCACAAACCAAACGCCAATAGCACTTGAATATTCCAAAATGTTGCCACCCACGTTTTGTAAATATCCAGCATCCAGAAACCCTCCCCCTTCTCGGGAAAAACCATAGAGGTTCCAGAGGAAGAAGCCAGAAGACGAAGTCAGAAAAGCAATGCCAATTTTTATCCTATTCACAAAAGAACTCTCCTCTAAAAAGAAAGTGAGAAAAATACTGGACACTATGAATACACCGGCGTTTCGTTGAGCACAAAGGAGCAACGACAACAGAATAAGTGCATAAAACAAATACACACTTTTTGTTTCACCGTGGAAATAGAGTGTGACGATGATCAGCTGAATCAGAACTAGAAAGAATGGCTCACTCCATAAAAAGGAATGCACTAAAAGCAACGGGGTTGAGAGAAAAATGTAAAAACATGCAAGAACCTTATAGCTAAAACTGCACAGTACAATATCAATCAGTTTCCAGATCAAAATGAGCGTAACTGCATAGCAAACGATATTAAAAACCTTGCTGAAGGACAGGTTCCCATTCCAAAGAGAAAGAATTGCTGGAAACAAAGGTGGCTGTGCAACATACTTAGCGCCAAGCTGCGTTTCCATTGGACGCCCCTCCGCAATCGCCCTCGCTGCCGATAAATAGTTATGCGAATCGTAAGTAAGACCAAGCCCGCACCAAACGGCGTAAACGAGGGTGCAGCATGCCAATGTACCAACCAAAAATGGAATGATCCATGTGTATTTATTATCAATTTGGGCTAGATACTTAGTCAACTTTTTATTTCTTTGATGCATTATCCAGAAATATACAGACAATGAAACTATTGGAAGGAAAAGTCGCCCTTGTTACCGGCGCTTCAAAAGGTATTGGTAAATCTATTGCAATGGCATTTGCTGAGCAAGGCGCCACCGTAGCTTTTACTTATCTGTCAAGTGTAGAAAAAGGCCAGGCGCTCGAAAAAGAGTTGTCGGCAAAAGGTGTAACTGCTAAAGGCTACAGATCTGATGCCAGCGACTTTCAGGCGGCTGAAGAGTTGATAAACGCAGTGGTAACCGACTTTGGAAGACTCGACGTGCTGGTCAACAACGCCGGCATCACAGCCGACACATTGCTGATGAGAATGAGCGAAGAGCAGTGGGACAAGGTGATTCAGGTGAACCTGAAGTCTTGTTTCAATACAGTAAAAGCGGCCACGAAACCATTCCTGAAGCAAAAGAGCGGCAGCATCATCAACATGACTTCCGTAGTTGGCCTCAAAGGAAATGCAGGCCAGGCGAACTATGCTGCTTCCAAGGCAGGCATCATAGGCTTCACCAAATCAGTGGCCCTTGAGTTCGGCTCCCGCAATATCAGATCCAATGCGATTGCACCAGGATTTATAGAAACAGAAATGACTGACGTGCTGGATGAGAAGATTGTGCAGTCGTGGAGAGATGCCATTCCATTGAAAAGGGGTGGCCAGCCCGAAGATGTGGCCAATGCCTGTATCTTTCTTGCCTCCGACATGTCAACCTACATTACTGGCCAGGTGATCCAGGTCGATGGTGGCCTGCTGACCTAAAACCTTTGACTCGGTAATCGGCTTTGCAACCACACCGGTCACTCATCGCCGATTACCGGTTAACATAACCCAGCGTGCCGCTCACCAAATTTACAGTAACTTCCAACACCCTTTTGCGGTGCACTTCGTTATCATTGATGTGTCTTAAAGAGCCAAATGACAGAAAACAATAATTTACTGTTCGAACATTCCCCCTGGTGGATTTTGGCGTGCTGTGCTTTGGGTTTGCTTTATGCTTTTTTGCTGTACCAGAAAAAATCAACCTGGTCAACACTGACAAACCGCATCCTTTTCAGCATTCGTTTTCTGCTGGTGAGCTTCCTGGCCATTCTGTTGCTCAGCCCTTTTCTCAGGCTTGTACTTAATCAGGTAGAGGAACCCATTTTTGTTCTTGCCCTCGATAATTCCACTTCGGTTGCCAGCGGTTTAGACTCTACTCAGCTTTTGGCCGTGTCCAGGCAAGTGGATCAGCTGGCGGCTGCACTGGCGGCTAAAGACATTACGGTAGAAAGAAGGAACCTCAGCAACGAAGAGCTTTCAAAATTTGAGGGTACACCTTTTGATCAGAAAACAACCGACCTATCCACGCTTCTTAGAGAGTGGCAAACCGAATTCGAAGGGAGAGCCTTTGCTGGTGCACTGATAGTATCCGATGGTATTTACAACAAGGGCATGGCTCCCCAGTATCTCAACTTTACCGGCAAAGTTTATACGCTGGGCGTTGGAGACACAATTCCTGTAAAGGATCTTATTTTGAACAATGTTCAGTTCAACAAAATCGCTTATCAGGGAAATCTTTTCCCGGTGCGGGCAGAGGTAATTAACCAAGGCATTGAAACAGGAGAGTTGGAAGTCTCCATTTTAAAAGACGGGAAAATAATCAGCACGCAAAGAATAAAAGGCGATGGTGGTGAGCTTCTCAACGCCGACTTTCAGGTGCCCGCCGAGCAGCAAGGCCTTCAGCACTACGTAGTTCAGGTATCTACCCATCCTGAAGAAACGATTCTTTCCAACAACCGGCAGGACATATACATCGACATTGTAGAGGGCAAAGAAAAAATCCTCATCGCTTCCGGCGCTCCCCACCCAGACATCAAGGCCCTTAAGGCTGCGATATCGAAAAATGAAAATTACGAGGTAAAAACCTACGTGCCAATGGTGGACAAAGAGCTGCCCACCGATGTATTTGACCTTGTTATCCTTATCTCACCATTCGAAAGACAGCGAAGACTGACTGCTTTGCTGGAGAGAGTGAAGAATGAAAACATGAGTGCCTGGTATGTACTGGGCAGCACCACTTTGTGGGCGGAGGCCAACGACCAAAACACGCTCTTTAAGGTAGAGAGGACAAGGAATGAGTCGGACCAGGTCAGGCCGGCATACAATGACGCCTTTCAACTTTTCACGTTCGAAAGTGAGTGGAAGGGCATAGTCAATTCTTACTACACCCCGGTGACAGTTCCATACGGTGACTATCAAATCAGCGGTGGCGTTGCTGTGGCGTTGTTTCAGAAAGTAGGCGCTATTACCACACCCCGGCCCATGTGGTTTTTCTCGCAAAACCAGCTACCCAAGCAAGCGGTGACTTTAGGTGAAGGCCTTTGGCAATGGCGCATGCAGGAGTACTCGAGAACAGATAATTATGTAGCATTTGATAATCTCGTGCTGAAAACGGTACAATACCTGAGCTCTAAAGAAGACAAAAGGAAGTTTCGGGTGTACACTACAAAAACTGAATTTTTCGACAACGAGCAGATCATTTTTCAAACTGAAACCTATAACGACGTCTTCGAGCCTGTTTATGGCACAGAGGTGGAGCTAAAGTTGACCTATGCCGATGGAAGCGTAACCAACTACAACTATACTACGGCGCCGGGAAATACCCGATTCCGGCTCAATGGACTGAAAGATGGTATTTACAGGTTTGAAGCCAGTGCCATGGTAAACGGGAACAAGGAGCTTGCCTCGGGTCAGTTTACTATAAGAAAGCTCGACCTGGAAAACCTGCAGCTAACGGCCAATTTTAATGTTTTGAGAGAGTTGTCAGCAAGCACTGGGGGTAAGTTTTATGCAGCTAATCAGGTTGACGCTATGATCGCCGACCTCACTGCACTGCAACCAAAAGGCAGGATTTACAGTTCAGAAAACTACCTTCCGATTATTCATCTCTGGTGGATCTTCACTATCCTCCTGGTGCTGCTGTCAGCAGAGTGGTTTACCCGAAAATATTCGGGCAGCTATTGAGAAAGATCCTCATCACTTGATTAAACCGGGATTAATTTGAATAAAGACTACAAAAGTTTGGTTTGGGTCAGGTGACGTAAATACCCCTTCCAACTAAGCTGCAAGCCACTACCCAGGGCTTTCTTCATAAACTTTTGTAGTCTGGTGGTGGCAGAAGTAGCTGGCCAGAAAATATTCGGGCCGCCATTAAAAAACAAAAGCCAGAAGTGAGACCTCTGGCTTAGCTAATTCTATTTGAGTATTTACTTCAGTTACTCTTTCTTTTCTTTCTTTACTTTCTTCTTTTTCAGTGAAATAACCAACTGCTCGGCGTCGGTTACATGATCTGCAAGGATAACGTCCCCCTCCTCAATTTCACCTCTAAGAATTTCTTCAGCCACCGGATCTTCCAGGTATTTCTGAATGGCCCGGTTCAGCGGCCTCGCTCCATACTGTGGATCGTACCCTTTATCAGATAAGAAATCCTTTGCCTTTTCCGTCAGTTCCACCTGATAGCCAAGGTCTGTGATTCTCTTGAATAGTTTACCAAGTGTGATGTCAATGATCTTATGAATATGCTCTCTTTCGAGGCTATTGAAGATAATGATATCGTCTAACCTGTTAAGGAACTCAGGGCTGAAGGTCTTCTTTAAAGCATTCTGGATGGTCGACTTCATCACCTCATCCATGCTGTTCTGTCTCGACTGAGTGGCAAAACCAATGCCTGCTCCGAAATCCTTCAAATCACGCACACCAATATTGGATGTCATGATGATGATGGTGTTTCTGAAATCGACTCTTCTACCGAGCCCATCAGTAAGAATACCGTCATCGAGCACTTGCAACAGGATGTTGAACACATCAGGGTGTGCTTTCTCGATCTCGTCGAGTAGCACCACAGCATATGGCTTGCGGCGCACTTTTTCTGTCAACTGACCTCCTTCTTCATAGCCAACGTATCCCGGAGGCGCTCCCACGAGTCTCGATACCGAGAATTTCTCCATGTATTCGCTCATGTCGATGCGCACCAACGAATCGTCCTTATCGAAAAGGTAAGTAGAAAGCACTTTTGCCAGTTCGGTTTTTCCAACACCTGTAGGGCCAAGGAAAACAAAAGAACCGATGGGCTTCTTAGGATCCTTCAAGCCTACTCTGGTACGCTGAATAGACCTTACGAGCTTCTTGATGGCCTCTTCCTGACCAATTACTTTGCCAGCCAGCTCTTCACCCATTTTCAGCAATTTATTGCCTTCCTTCTGAGCTACCCTGCTGGCAGGAATGCCGGTCATCATAGCTATTACTTCCGCTACGCTTTCCTCGTCCACTGCATAACGCTTCGACTTAGTCTCTTCTTCCCAGCGAGTCTTGGCATTTTCCAACTCCTCTATCAGCTTCTTCTCCTTGTCTCTTAGCTGCGCTGCCTCCTCGTACTTCTGGCTTTTTACCACCCTGTTCTTCTCCTTCTTCACATCTTCTATCCGCTCTTCCAACTGCACGATGTCTTCAGGAACATGGATATTGTTAATATGAACACGGGCACCAGCCTCATCCATCACGTCAATGGCCTTATCGGGCAGGAACCTGTCACTGATATACCTGTCGGACAAAGTCACACAGGATGCAATTGCCTCAGGTGTGTAATTCACATGGTGGTGCGACTCATACTTGTCTTTGATGTTGTTCAGTATCTGCATGGTTTCTTCCACTGTAGTGGCATCCACCATCACCACCTGAAAACGACGGGCAAGCGCACCATCTTTCTCAATATACTGGCGGTACTCATCAAGCGTAGTGGCTCCGATACATTGTATTTCGCCCCTGGCCAAAGCCGGTTTGAACATGTTGGAAGCATCAAGCGAACCCGATGCACCACCCGCACCTACTATGGTATGCAACTCATCAATGAAAAGAATCACGTCAGGTGATTTCTCTATCTCATTCATCACAGCCTTCATTCGCTCCTCGAACTGCCCACGGTACTTTGTGCCAGCCACCAATGAAGCAAGGTCAAGCGTCACCACTCTTTTATTAAAGAGCACTCTCGACACCTTCTTCTGAACGATTCTCAGCGCAAGGCCTTCAGCAATGGCTGTTTTACCAACACCAGGCTCACCAATCAGAATGGGGTTATTCTTTTTACGACGGCTCAGTATCTGTGCTACCCTTTCAATTTCTTTCTCACGGCCCACAATTGGGTCGAGCTTGTCATCCTCGGCCATTTTGGTCAGGTCTCTGCCAAAATTGTCGAGTACGGGCGTTCTGGACTTCTCCCCGCCTTTTGCCGCACCAGCTTCTCCTCTTCCGGCAGACCCACTTCCGCTGCTGCCAAATATTCTTGAAGAGGAATCGTCGTCAGTATCGTCAGTGTCTGACGATGCCAACGGATTTTCTGTTTGATATTCCAATAGCTCTTTCACGACTTCGTATGTTACGTCAAATTTCTCAAGAATTTGAGTCGCTATATTGTCTTCATCTCTCAGGATGGAAAGCAATAAGTGCTCAGTGCCGATCAACTGGCTCTTAAATATTTTGGCCTCCAAATAGGTGATTTTAAGCACTTTCTCTGACTGCCTGGTCAGGGGTATATTGGCTAGGTTTTTTACGTTGCTGGTGGCAGTGCCTTTGGTTGCCTGCTCCAGCGCAGTGCGAAGTTCCTCCAGAGAAACACCCAGTTTCTTCAGCAAGCCCACAGCTACACCTTCGCCTTCTCTAATCATTCCCAACAATAAATGTTCAGTGCCTATATAGTCATGCCCGAGACGAAGCGCCTCTTCCCGGCTTAGAGAAATTACCTCTTTGACTCTATTAGAAAATTTTGCTTCCATAAAATGGTATATCCTGTATTAGAGTAAAAATAATTTTTTAGTAGCGCAATTACTACTAATTGATGGTCGATTTGAATCTATTTAACAACGCCCCTCTCCCAAATGTTCAGTTCACAATTTACTAAGCTAATAAGGCCACTTTACTGAGGACTTCTTAATAATATGTAATGCATTAGGGCCTTCGCAAAAGATTAAATCGAGAATGGAGAGGTTAGGGACAAATTCGCTGCCAAAGTTTTGCTGGTACACAGCAGGCACGAAATGATCAATTTCCCCATTAGTGCTCTTGGGGCTAATTTTCGACCTCAAATCGGTAAAATCAAAATCTTTTGCCAATAAATATTTTTCTGACTGTAAAAATTTGTCTGACAGTCCGGCGCATTTCAGACATAATGACAGCAACTTTTCATTAAAATCAAGCAACCTGTCTGTCGGACTCAGAATCGCCTTTTGAAAATCTTCCCCAAAAAATTCGAAGAAAGGCGACTTGCCATAAGCGGAAAGGATGCCCTTCCAAAAAGGCCGCTGCCATGAAATGCTGTTATCAATCAACACTTCGTGAAAAGGGATTTTGGGAGCTGTGTGGCGCACGGGCACTGTCAGCGCCAGAGGGCCGTTGGCTCCAAGGACGATGCACCGGTTTCTGTAAGACTGCTTGATGTAGTTTTCATGCACATCGAAAATCACTTTGTCGAAGCTTTCCCAAACTGCGAAGTATTCAATGCATGGCAATAGCGGAAACTCGCAAACCACAATTTTTTCTGCGCCCACTATAAGAACTGGTTAAAATCTCCAAGCCCCTCTCTGATCACCTCAAACTCGTCGTCGACGCAATTGACAATAGTGCTGGGCACATTGTTGCCATAGCCGCCGTCAATCACTGCATCTACCAGGTCTTCATATTTTTCAAAAATGAGACCCGGATCGGTTGAATACTCAACAACCTCGTCCTCATCGTGAATGGAGGTAGTGATAATCGGATTACCCAGCACATTTACTATTTCCCTGGGAATATTGTGGTTTGGCACCCTAATGCCGACCGTTTTTTTATTGGCATGCAAAATTTTTGGCACCCGGCTGCTAGCTTCCAAAATGAATGTAAAAGGCCCCGGGAGCGCTTTCTTCATCACTTTAAAAACAGGCGTGCTCAGGTGGCGGGTGTATTCCGAAATATGACTAAGGTCGTAACAAATAAAAGACAGGTTAGCATTCTTCATTTTCAGCCCCTTAATACGCAAAATTTTCTCAATGGCCTTCTGATTGAAAATATCACAACCCATTCCGTACACAGTGTCGGTCGGGTAAATGATAACTCCTCCGTCTCTCAATATCTCCACCACCTGATCGATCTTCCTCATGTCGGGATTATCGGGGTGTATTCTTATCAACTCTGCACTCATATGGTTAGCTCTTTGCCTTCTTCAGAAACATTTTCTGACCCGAAAAGAATCTTTTTGCATCAAAAAATTCCAAATCCTGTTAAATACACTAAACTTTGAAGCCGCTAAGTTAACTGAAGTTAAACAGGTATGACAAAACGCAACGTATTGGTTGGGGCAATAGTGGTATTTTCCACCCTGGTATCATCATTTGCCTTTTACGCTTATCAGGTGCTCTTCACTCCCAATTTTTTAACTGAAACAGAAGGGGATAAGCCGTTCATTATCGAGAAAGCAGCTACTTTCAAGGATGTGCAAAACTCATTGTACGACAATGGCTATGTGACCGATCTGGTTTCCTTCAGCTTCCTTGCCAAGCTGATGAACTACCATGAGGCGGTGAAGCCGGGGTATTATATCATCCGAAAAGACATGAGCAATATCGAAGCCATCAGGATGCTTCGGGCGGGGCTGCAACAACCTGTTGACATCACCTTCAGCAATGTGCGCCTCATGAGTGAGTTGCCTGAGAAGCTGAGCAAAAACCTGATGATGTCGGAAGAGGAACTCAAGGCTTTGTTGCTTAGTGACTCGGTGGCTGAGGCCTATGGCTTCACCCAGCAAACGTTCATCAGTATGTTTATTCCAAACACCTACGAAGTGTATTGGACCATTACCGGCAAGGCATTTCTGGACAGGATGCACAGTGAGTACACCAAATTCTGGAGTGCACAAAGGAAAGAAAAGGCCGATGCCCTGGGAATGACGCCTGTGCAGGTATCGACGCTGGCCGCTATTGTGCAGGCCGAGTCCATTAAGGGTGAGGAAAGTGCCACCATTGCGGGGCTATACCTTAACCGTCTGAAGAAAGGCATGCCCTTGCAGGCTGACCCTACGCTCAAATTCGCCCTTGGCGATTTCGCCATCCAGCGACTACTCCTCAAAGACCTCGAAATAGATTCGCCCTACAACACTTACAGGAATGCCGGGTTGCCTCCTGGCCCTATCAACATGCCTACCATTCAGAATATTGAAGCCGTGCTGAACTACGAAAAGCATAAGTACCTGTATATGTGTGCCAGAGAAGATTTTTCGGGTTATCATGCATTTGCCACCAACCTGATTGATCACAACAAGAATGCAAAGCGTTTTCAGGACGCTTTGAACAAAGCCAAAATATTCCGTTAAATATGTATACCCACGAAACCCAGCTGAGGGTACGCTACGCAGAAACAGACCAGATGGGCTACGCTTATTATGGCAACTATGCTGCTTACTACGAAGTGGCCAGGGTGGAATGCATTCGGTCGCTGGGATTCTCTTACAAAAAGCTGGAAGAAATGGGCGTGATGCTGCCTGTGCTGGAGCTGCACACCCGTTACCTGCTGCCTGCCCGCTACGACGAGCTGCTGACTGTTAAAGTGGTGATCCCAAAAAAGCCGACGCTGAAGATTCTTTTTCAGTATGAAATATTGAATGAAGCTGGTAAGCTGATCAACCAGGGAGAAACTACACTGGTGTTTATCAACATGGAAACCAACAGGCCGATGCGCATGCCGGAGGTGATGGGGAAGCTTTTGGAACCGTATTTCAGTAATCAGTAAGGAGTATTCAGTAATAGGCGGGGTACCAATGAGGTGCGTCTTCAATCACCTGAAAGTTCAAAAAGCAGCTCTAATCTCAACTGTAAGTGGTAAATGGCAGGAAATAATCAGTAATCAGTGGCGTGCTTAGTATGTGGCGAGTACGAAGATTTAAAGTGCATAAAGTGATGCGGCTCACTACTATCTACTACTTACTGATCACTGAATACTTTTTTTCTTCCTGCCTATTGGCATATATCACCCAAACCACTACATTTGCAATCCGTTTGAAGAACGGCAAACAGAGGAGTGGCAGAGCGGTCTGCCACAGGCATCCCTTTGGGGGAATGCGGCGGTCTTGCCCCAAAGGGATCCCTTCGGGAAAAACCGTTGAACTGCTCAAACAATGTTCTTTACATACATATTGAAAAGTGAGGTTGATCAGACTCATTATTATGGTCATTCAAGCAATTTGCTTGAGCGGTTGAAAAAACATAATGGTGGAAAAGTAAGATCAACTAAAGCCAAAAGACCGTGGAAAATTCTCTACTATGAAGAATTTGAAACAAAGTCCGAGGCCTACAAGAGAGAAATGTTTTTCAAATCGATAGATGGTTATCGGTTTTTAAAAGATAAAGGTATTATTTGACCAAACACAGAGGAGTGGCAGAGCGGTCGAATGCGGCGGTCTTGAAAACCGTTGAACTGCGAGGTTCCGGGGGTTCGAATCCCTCCTCCTCTGCTCAAACAAGAGCTGGACGAAAGTCCGGCTCTTTTTGTTTGTAGCTCTCCAAACATCACACAATTCACCGTTGAACAGCGAGGTTCCGGGGCGGTTCGCCGTTGCGATTCGAATCCCTCCTCCTCTGCTCAAACAAAGGCCTGGTGCATTGCACTGGGCTTTTTGCGTTTTTAGCCCAGCATCGATTGCCATCTTTTGGGGCCAATCTGTATTTCTACGGATCGAACGTTTCGTTTGTGTTTAAATAAAAAAGTAAAACTGGCTCAATGCGTCTCGCCCGGCCGGGCTTCTCCAGTCGGATAGGCTTGGACCTTTTGCTTTTTTATGACCACTTGGGATATTGGATTTAAGGGCAACCTCCCCAGATTTTCCGTTTGATTCCTGTTTCTGAACGTCTCGTCCTCTCTTCCCAAATAAAAAACCCCAGCTCTTGCCGGGGTTTTCATTACAACATCCTCCAATTTCAATTTTAAACCATCTCGCCTTTCATTAATCCGGCCAGCATGTTTTTGAAGTTCTCTTTCTTGTTCAGGTGAGGAATGGGCTCCTTGGGTTCGGCTACGCCCAAAAACTTACAAAGCGGGCCCCAGCCATCACTCACATCATAAATCAGCAATTTGTCTGCCGGCACATGTGCTTTTACATTTTCAATATGCTGGCTGAAAAC
The DNA here is from genome assembly GCF_963974565.1 of uncultured Imperialibacter sp. Lineage (NCBI taxonomy): Bacteria > Pseudomonadati > Bacteroidota > Cytophagia > Cytophagales > Flammeovirgaceae > Imperialibacter > uncultured Imperialibacter sp. The sequence goes on from NZ_CAXBCJ010000019.1 coordinate 114,984, forward strand.
TTTCTCTGCAAAAGCTTTGTCCTCCAGCCTGCCTTCCAGATGCACTTCAAAAATCATCTTCTTGGCTAGCTTTACGCACTTAATCACTTTTCTCAATCTTGGATTGAATAGTAGCTTAGCGAGCATTCCTAGCTTCTCACCAAGCGACTGGGGGCCAGCTCTCCAAATCGTGCTCAAAATACTGGTGTGCCATTTTTCAAAAGGCCTCACAGTCAGAATTACCTTGGCATCGGGGTACTTAAGCATGTGCTCTTTGTACCAGGGGTAACAGGGAAAATCCACAGAAGCCTGATAGCCATCATACAAGCTGTCCCAATCGGTAGTCTTGGTGGTTTCCAGGGTAGTCCAGTAATGAAGGTTGTCCGGGTGCACCAGCAGCTCCTTCATGTGGTAAGTTTTTGAATAGCCCAGGGTTTCGAGGGCCGCTTTCAGGGTGTTAGTGCCGGTTCTCGGCATCCCAGCCCCAATAATTTTGATTGACATTTTCCAGGTAGGTTAGTTTATAATATTGTTAAAGTAGTAATCTTTACTTTAAATAGTATTTCTCCCATTAGAAAAATCTCAGAATAATAATTTAAAAGTTATTAGATTTATAGAATTTCATTCTGTTATACCAGAATGAAATAACCAACGCTAACGACCTACTTATGAATTTTAAACCTACCTTTCTACACCTTGTAGCGGGCATGCTTTTATTATCCGCCTGCTCTCCCGAAACCAAAGAAACACCTCTGGAAAACACCTCCGAAAAGAAGGATCAAAACATGTTTGGTCACCGAATGCCCAGGGGGCTAACCATTACCTCAGAGGGCTTGATGGATGGCTACGCCTTATTTCCTGTTGCAAACTCGCCGCTGTTTTATCTTGTCAACCGTAAGGGCGAAGTAGTACACCAATGGAAGTCAAACTACGGAGTGATGGGGGCATACCTTATGTCTGATGGCTCCCTGGTTCAGAATGTATATGATCCGGATTTTCCTGTATTTGCCGGCGGCGGCGAGACAGGGAGGCTGCAAAAAATCAGCTGGGACAGCAAAATCCTGTGGGATTTTGAATATGCTAACGATGAGTACCACGCTCACCATGACATAGCAGTGCTGCCAAACGGCAACGTGCTAGCTATCGCCTGGGAAGCCAAAACAGTGGAAGAAGTGATTGCTGCTGGTAAAAACCCTGAGACAATTCCAAAAGCAGGCCTTTGGCCAGATAAGATTGTGGAAATTGAACCCCAGGGGCAACGAGGTGGAAATATTGTATGGGAATGGCACGTGTGGGATCATTTGATACAAAACTACGACGCAACTAAGGCCAATTACGGCAACCCTGCGGAACATCCGGAGCTTTTGGACTCCAAACTAGGAAGAGCTCTCCCTCCTCCAATCTCTCAGGACAGCATGGACATCCTCCAAGCCAAGGGCGACGAATGGAGAAATCAAACTGCCGACAACAGGGGCTCGGATATTTACCACTTCAATGCCATCAACTACAATCCCGAACTGGACCAGATTGCTTTCAGCTCTCCCAATTTGTGTGAAGTTTTTATTATCGACCATAGCACTACAACAATAGAAGCTGCGGGCCATCAAGGCGGGCAATACGGGAAGGGAGGCGACTTTCTTTATCGCTGGGGCAATGCGCAAAACTATGGAAGAGGCGATTCGACCGGCCAGATGCTCTTCCATCAGCATGACGTACGTTGGGTAGAAAAAGGAAGACCAGGTGAAGGCAACCTTACAATCTTTAATAACGACATTGACGGCAGAGCCGATAGCCTCAACTTTTCAGCAATTTATGAGATCACGCCTCCAATTGACGAAAAAGGTGGATACATAATGGAAACCGGGAAGCCCTTTGGCCCGGAAAAACCCACTTGGGTATATACAGCACCTGACAGTGTGTCTTTTTACAGCAGCTTCATTTCAGGCGCTGAAAGGTTAAGGAACGGAAATACATTTATCAACGAAGGAGCCCGGGCCAGGTATTTCGAAGTGACGCCAGAAGGCAAAACAGTATGGGAATACCTTAATCCGTTCAGAGGTGAAATCCGCAAACTCAATGGAGACCCCGTGTCTTTAATGCCAATGGTCTATAGTAGTTTCAGGGCCAATTTCATTCCTGCTGATCACCCTGCATTTGCAAGCAAAACATTGACTGCCTTGAGCCCCCAACCAGAGCCGTTCCTTTTGCCTCCTCCTTCCAAAGAATAACTTTACATTCATTGAATAAATAGTCAACAGTAACCTATCTATACTTATGTTTAAATCAGTCAAATCACTGACCCTTATTTTGTTGGTAGCCGGACTCGCCGGTTGCCAAAACCCAAAAGAGACAGAAAAAGCACCAGCTGAACCACCCAATATTGGTGGACTTGGCATTACAAGAGGGCTTGTCAAAAACATACCAGAAGCTACCCAAGGTTATGTAGTCTTTAGTCCGCTGCTCGGCTCCACGACCTACCTGGTGAATACAGATGGGGAAGTGGTACATACCTGGGAAAGTGAGTATGGCCCCTCGGGCTGGGTCTATTTGAAAGACAACGGCAACCTGCTGAGAGGCGGCAGAGACCCAAAAGCACCCGTGTTTGGTGGTGGCGGACAGGGCGGCTACCTGCAGGAGTTCACCTGGGACGGAGAGTTGGTCTGGAACTATCACTTCGCTACCCAGGACTATCTGGCACACCATGATGTAGCCATAATGCCAAATGGAAATATTCTGGCAATCGGGTGGGAAGCCCGGAGCCCTGAAGAAGCGATCAAAGCGGGAAGAAAGGCTGAATATATTCCCAAAGCGGGTTTGTGGCCTGATTTTGTGGTGGAGCTACATCCTGAAGGAGCCGACAATGCGTCTATTGTGTGGGAATGGCATATTTGGGATCACCTTATCCAGAGCCACGACAGCCTTGGTGACAACTATGGAGCACTCTCGGAACATCCGGAGCTTCTGGATATTAATGCCGGAGGTCATGAACCAAATGTGCCTACTGCGGAGGAGCTGGCAGAGTTGAAAGCCACCGACAACGTAGCCACCAATGCTACAGTTGATAACAGTGGATCAGACTTGTTCCATATCAACGCCATTAACTACAACGCAGCACTTGACCAAATTGTGCTTAGCTCACCGAACTTAGGAGAGGTGTTTATCATAGATCACAGCACAACAACGGAAGAAGCCGCTGGCCACAGTGGTGGAAAATCAGGCAAAGGCGGAGATTTTCTTTATCGCTGGGGCAATCCGGAAAATTATGCCCGTGGCGACAGCACCCATACAAGACTTGGCGGTCAGCATGATGTACAATGGATTCCCACAGGCTACCCTGGCGGTGGCAACCTGATGGTTTTCAATAATCAAGTGCCTAATTCTAAAAAGCCATTTTCTTCAGTTTATGAGTTCAAAGCGCCTGTACAAGGTAACAATTATGCAATAACCGCAGGGCAGGCATACGGGCCGGAACAGCTGATTTGGTCTTATGTTGACAAAGACAGCATTGGCGGGTTTTCGCCTTTTATTTCTGGTGCTCATCGCATGCCAAACGGCAACACCTTTGTGGCACAAGGTGTGAAAGGCCGAATGAGCGAAGTGACACCTGCCGGAAATATCGTTTGGGACTATCTCACTCCTTTTGCAGGGAATGTAAAAATGGAGGATGGCACGTCGCCACAGCCAGTGGGGCCGTTTAAGTACGCAATTTTCAGAGCGATCCATATTCCTTTGGATCACCCAGCCGTGGTCGGCAAAGAATTAACTCCCTTGAGCCCACAGCCCGCCCCTTATAAAGAAGAGCCAAAGAAGTAAGCTAATTGATTGGCATAGGCTTGCAACGGCTTATGTCAATTTCATTTTCCTCAACCCACCATCATGCAAAATACCTGGCAATTAAAACTTACCCTCTTGCTGGTTAGCAGCCTAACCATCATGTCTGTCATTACCATTTCCCCGGCGCTGCCACATATGGCAGTAGCTTTCGGCAGCGTGGAGAACGCCGACTTTCTCGTGAAGCTGGTTTTAACCATCCCTGCGCTGTTCATCGCCATCTTTTCGCCCATCACCGGCGGATTGATTGATCGCTATGGCAGGCTGCGACTGCTATGGCTGGCGTTGGCGCTGTATGCTATCACAGGGTCTGGAGGGTATTTTTTAAACAACATATACCATATCCTCATCTCCAGGGCTTTATTGGGAGTGGCCGTTGGCATGTCGATGACAATTGTGATCACTCTCATTGCGGATTACTTCGAAGGAATGGAGCGACAAAAATTTGTTGGCTTGCAAGTAGCCTTTATGTCGCTGGGAGGTATCCTATTCATTGGTCTTGGAGGAATTCTAGCCGATATCAGTTGGAAAGCCCCCTTTCTTATTTATCTCTTCTCACTGCTGGTGCTTCCCTTGAGCATTATTTTCCTAAAAGAACCTGGCGTTGCTGTGTTTACCAAAGCAGCCTCGGACAGCGCAAAATCTCCTGGCATCATTTGGCTGCTGTTTTTCAACACGATGACGATGTGGATTATCTTCTTCCTGATTCCCGTGCAAATCCCCTTCCACCTGAAGGCCATCGGAGTGGAGAAAAACGCCCTGATAGGAGCAGCCATTGCTACCAGCACGGCCTTTTCAGCCATGTCCTCCATTTCATATGCTAAACTCAAAGGAAAGCTCAGCTTTCTGGCTGTTTTTGTACTGGGCTATGGACTAATGGCTATCGGCTATCTGTGCATCTCCATTTCGGAGACTTATGGCATGGTGATCCTATCGATGATGATTTCGGGGCTGGGTATCGGCATGATGATTCCCAATACCAACATGTGGGTGATGAAAATAGCCCCGCCAGAAATAAGGGGCAAGGAAATTGGGAAGCTGACAACCTTTTGGTTTTTCGGACAGTTTATTTCCCCGGTCATTATTTTCCCGGTTCTTAGCGTTTTGGGACTGTCATCAACCTTTATGGCCGCCGCCATTCTTATGCTAGCTATTTCGGCTGCGTTCCTTATTTTTCATTTTAGTAAGGCGGGGAAGGCAGTTGTTCAATAACTAAACACCGCATGAGTTCTGATTGACTTATCGATCCTGTAGTGGCACGTGAAGACACGAGGCCACAACCAGGAATGTGCTATCGCCTTGGTGAGTGCCCCACTCTCCAATCCAGTCACTCCCCTGCCCTAATCACCTAGTTCCTTTCATTCGCCCGACACTCGTTTTAACCGGGCTTGATAGGCCTGCCAATAATTTCGTTTGGTGGCCTCATTCAAAAACGAGGCGGCAACTAATTTTTCTACTTTGTCGGACCCTGACTTCAATAGGCTAAACATATCTTTTGTTTGTTTTTCCGATATGGCAGCCTGGTCAGCCAATGTGAAGAACTGCTGGAGTATGCTGCCCTGGCCTAATTTGCCAGGCAACAGCCCACCCTCCAGAGCAAAATCTTTATCGTCAATATGAATTCTACTGTTTAGTAAATCATACGCCGGGCTCAGGCGATAGTCTCCCAGTGGAGTTTCCAACAGGGAAAAGTTTTTAAAGTGAGCGTCTCCGTTAGAAAACAGGTAGTTAAAAACCAGCACCTTGAACAATTTAGGTGCCTCCAGTTTGTAGGCGGGCACATAGCGTTTCATGAGCTGAAAAAGCTCCAGGTAGCTGCCCAAATACTTGTAATGCTCACCATGAGTTTGCGGCGTTCTTTCTGCCAGCGAAGCAAAATCTTCCTGAGCTCTTTTGCTTCCATCTTCCTTGACATCAAACCGCCTGGTAATGTAAGCTGGCGATCCATTCTTAAAAAATATAAGGGCATTCTCCGCTGTTTCTATGCCATATACCTGCCGGGCTATTTGCATTGTTAAATGCTCATTGGCTGGCATTTGATCAGCTTTCTTTCCCACCGACGGAACAGGCTTAAGGATGTAAGTCCCCCTTTCACCTTCATTGACCAATCGGAGTTTGTTCTTTTCCAGCAGTGCCGAAAATTTCTCCTGAACACCCGAGATGGATATTCGCTTTGTATTTTCCTGGAATAATTCATCCGCTTCAGGATTGTCCGACGGAGACTCGTAGGGCAGCACATGATAAACCTTTTTGCCACTGAAAACTCTCTTCAAACAGGTTCTGCTATAGGTATTAAAACCAGCTGCCAGCGTTCCCGGGCAATATTTTATTTCTGGCAACCTCATGGCTGGCCCTCCACCTTAACAACCCTGATTGCTCCAATGGCATCTGTTTTTGCAATTGCCCTGAGGATTCCAAAATAGTCATCAGCATCAAGCTTCATATGATGACAAACTACTTGCTTATTGGAGCCCTCAGGCAAGATGTTGAAGAAGAAGGGGAAAAGATAGCTGGAATGATGTTCCTGTTGTGATTTGGGTAAAGTCAGACTGATAGCTGGCTTGCTACTATCCGCCATCCAATCATCAAGGTACCGGAAAATAAAGGTTCCGTCATCCTGTTGCATGAGCACACCAGCTACTTGGTCCTTAAATAATATGTTAGCCGCTCTCATTTGCTATCAAGGGTATTCTTCACTTGCAAGCGAACCTCCATTCCCAGAACATCGGCCAGTTTTTGAAGCGTTTGAAGGGTAGGATTCCCCTTTCCAGTTTCAAATTGCTTGATGGTACGCAACCCCACACCGGAAATTTCTGCGAGCGTTTCCTGGGTAACCTGCATCATCTCCCTACGATCTTTAACGATCTTATGCATCTCCATAAAGTGCATCATACTGCTCTTTTCAATACAAAAGTATGTTTTTTTTCAGGGAAAAGCAACCAAAAGAGCTATATAATGCACTATTGATTGTTTCGGTGGCCTGGAAACTGAAAACGTCACCCCGGGTGTGCATCTTCAAGCCCGCAGTGGCACGTGAAGACACGAGGCCACAACCAGGATTGTGCTATCGCCCTGGTGAGTGTCCCCACTCACCTTGCTCTACACGATAGCTGCTTTCGATTAAAAAGCCCGCTGAGTTCCTACTCCCCTCCACCAAACACCTCATTCCCTTCATTCCCCCCAGCCATTATATACGCCAGCAGGTCTTTCAGCTCCTCCTCATTGAGCCTGTTCACCAGCCCGGGGAACATCAGCGAAATGTAAGAGTACTTCGTACTCACCACCTCACTCTTAGGAATGGTGCGGGTTACTTCCGGAGCAAATGGGTTTTGAAAAATGACATAGGCGTCATCAGTTTCATTGGTCAGGCGCCCAACAATGGAGCTGCCGTCTTTCATGGTGAAGACCGTGGAGGCATACTGATCAGACACCACTTTGTTAGGGTCGATGATGGCCTCCAGCATGTCTTTTTTAGAGAATCTGGTGCCAAGCTGGGTCAGGTCGGGGCCAATGCCGCCACCCTCACCCTGCATCGAATGACAAGAAATGCATCTGGTGGCAGCGTACATATTTTTGCCTTGCAGAAAGTTTCTGACACTTGAATCTCCCTCTATCAATGGCAGCGCTTCATCAACTGTCCAGTTTCTACCGGGGCCTTTAGGTGATGGGGCATTGCTGGCCAGGTCGTTACCTGAGTTCGTTAGCAGGTCACCACCAGAAAGCTTATCGTAATAAGCTAGCTTGTCTTTTGGTACGTGGGTAAGTGCTGCCTGCCTGGCTTTGTTTACAAAACCCACGTAGCTAACGCCTCCTTTGTAACCAAACGCTTTGTTGAACCACGTGAAATACTTGTCTGACATGTCGGCGGTCCATCCACTTTTAGCGGAGCTGAGCACCGTTGCCAGGTAAGTCTGCTGCGCAGGAGGCACTTTCGACAACATCCCAGCAATGTCCATTCCGTACTGTGGGTTTCTCAAAATCAAGTCGGCGGAAGCACTGGCTGTTTTTTCTATCGGGTCATCCTTGGCATTTTCGAGCAAAGCGAGTGTTTTCTCAGTTCCTTTAGGGTCATCGAGGTATATCAAAAGCTTGCTGAGTCCACGGTTCAGCTTGTTGGAGTTGGCTGGGTAGGCCTCATTCAAATAGGCCACAACTTGCGTTTTCACTTCGCCTGCTGGTGCACCCATTCTTAGCATCACCAGTTCCATGGCACGCAAAAGATCGATTTGCTGCATTTCACTGAGCACCTTGTAATCTACCGATGCCAGCGCTTTCAATGCTGCATCTTTCTGGTTTTTATTGCCATGTCTGGAAAGGGCAATCATCGACTGTGTCAGTGCTACCGGCTGCTTTTCTGCCAGCGCTTTGGCTTGCCATTCGCTAACGGGCTGGTGCTCTACAGCCATTCTTGCTGCATAGCGAACAAACCGGTCGTCGTGGCTCAGGTAAGGCCAGGCAAAATCCACGGCCCTGGCTTGAGGTTCGCCATGGTAGGCTTCCAGTTGTTTTCGTATGGTGGCAGATTCGGTGGCTGCTGCAACGGCAGGAGCTGCTACCGACTCGTCGCCTGTGTAGGTTACCCTGTAAAGATCCGACTCCAACCGACGGCCTCCGGTGAGAAAATACAATGAGCCGTCAGGCCCGAAAATACCGTCTGTGAGTGGTAGCGGAACACCAGACAGGAATTCCTGTGGCTCTGCGGTATAAGAAGCCCCGTCAGGACTTAGGAAAATGGCGTAGATAATACCGAAGCTCCAATCGGACGCAAACAGCGCTTTTTGATACTTGGTGGGGAACTTCGAATTCTTCCCATGAGTGAGGTTCGTTGGCGACCCCTGACCAATATTGATCACTGGCGGCAGGTTATCGGGGTAGTCGGGCGACCATTTGCTGTTACCTGTGCGCCAGCCATACTCACTGCCGCTGGTTACATGACAAATGCGTGTGGGCCTGTACCACGGCATACCAAAGTCCCACTCCATGTCGGAATCGTAGGTGAAGAGCTCACCCTGTTCGTTGAACGCAATGTCAAACGGGTTGCGGTAGCCGGCACTTACCAGCTCCCAGGTAGTTCCTTCGGGGTTTATTTTGGCCACCCACCCACCTGGTGCCATCCGGTCGTTGGCATGGCCTCGTGGATCCTTGATCAAAGGAAACAAGTTGTCCTCCTGCCACACTTTTGGGTATCGGTAAGCATCCATTTCCGGCACGTCGGTATGGTTACCAGCAACTATATAAATAGATTTTCCATCGGGTGCCAGCACCACACTGTGAGGGCCATGCTCGCCTGCACCGTTCAAAGACTTAATTAATGTGATTGATTCAAACTGGTCGTCACCATCCAAATCCTGTAGCCTGTAGAGGCCACTTGTTTTTTCGAACTCCTCATTGCCCCAGTGGTTGACCATCACATACAAACTATTGAAAGCATAGAGCAGCCCCTGAGCGTAGCCCATGCCTATTTTGAAAGCAGAAGTATCATTTAGCGCTGGCTTAAGATCGCCTACCTTCAGCCGCTCTATCCTGAGCGAATCCCCCGACTCTTTGGCTGGGATTTCCAGTCTGTAGAGCCAGCCGTACTGGTCGGAGGTGATCATGCGGCCTTTGTTGTCGAAAGTCATAGCCACCCACGAGCCATTTTCGTTTTCGGAAGGGCTGTACAAATGCTCGGCCTCAAAGCCGGGCAGCAGCTTCAGCTTGGCAACTTTGGGGTGAACAGGCTTTGTTTCGGCTTCTTTCTTTTCCTCGCAAGCTGAGAAAAGACTTACAAAAAGAGCAACAGACAATCCTGCTAGTATTCTCTGGGAAATGGTGAACTTCATGCAGTTTAATGTTAGGTGTTTAGGATAAGAACTAAATCTAAAAAATACTTTCAGATTGAACACCAGTTATTTGCTTAAAGGCGATAACAGAGCAAAGAAAAATCAAGCTTTGCCTGGATAGATGTGAAATTGGAGCAAGAAGCGGCCAGATCCGTCGATTACCATTTGGTAAACTTTCTATCTCAGTGCCAATTTCCTTTTCACTTTCTGTAATAAACCCACTAGCTTCATCACTAATATTTTAAATGCTATTTTAAATTCAATCAGTCAACCCAAACTACTATAAGCCTTGAACATTCTCGTTACAGAACACATCCACAAGAGCTTTGGCGATTTCAAAGCGCTGGATGATGTAAGCATCACCATTCCCGAAAACACCATCTTCGGACTGCTTGGCCCAAATGGCGCCGGCAAAACCACCCTTATTCGCATCATCACGCAAATCCTTATGGCCGACCAGGGCAAGGTCATGTTTCATGGTCGGCCCTTGGAGCTGGAAGATGTGCACCGCATTGGCTACCTGCCAGAAGAGCGGGGTCTCTACAAAAAAATGAAAGTGGGTGAGCAACTGCTTTATCTGGCACAGCTCAAGGGAATGAGCAAAGGCGAGGCCAGCAAAAAGATAAAGGCCTGGATGGAGAAATTCGATATCATTAGCTGGTGGGGCAAAGCCGTGGAAGATCTATCCAAAGGCATGGCGCAAAAAGTGCAGTTTATTGCCACCGTGTTGCACGAGCCTTCACTAATTATCCTCGACGAACCTTTCTCCGGCTTCGACCCTGTGAACGCCAACCTGATCAGAGATGAAATTCTTGAAATGAAGAAAAAGGGTATTACCATTATTTTTTCCACCCACCGCATGGAGTCGGTGGAAGAGCTTTGTGACCATATTGCCCTTATCAACAAGTCTAAGAAAATACTTGAGGGGCCAAAGAAAGACATCAAGGAAACCTACAAGTCCAATACATTCAATGTGCTCCACCATGGTAAAGTAAATGGACTGCCCGCCGACTTTGACACTTTAAGTACTGAGGAAGTGGAAGGAGCCATTCACTCGACCATACAGATCAAATCGGCTCTCGGGCCAAATGATTTGCTGAAGGCACTCATCAGCCAGGTGGAAGTGCATGAGTTTGTTGAAAAAATACCCAGCATGAACGAAATTTTTATCCAAAAAGTACAGGAGGGCGGCCATGAATAAGATATCACTCATTATAGCAAGAGAATACATCACCAGGGTGCGCAAGAAGTCATTTCTTGTCATGACCATCGTAGGCCCACTGCTTTTTGCCTTGCTTATCATCGTGCCTACCTGGCTTGCGACCAGAGATGGCGATGAAAAGGTCATTGAGGTTGTTGACGAATCCGGCTTATTCAAAACCGTGTTGACCGACACCGACGAGATCAAATACTCTTTTGTGAATGAAGACCCTGACGCCCTTAAGCAATCGCTTGAAGGCAGCGAGTATTACGGATTCCTCTACATTCCCAATATTGACATCGACAACCCGCAAGGCATTCAGTTCTATTCCACGTCGAAACCCAGTCTAAGTGTCATTGGCGATTTGGAATGGGGCATCAGGCAAAAAATTGAAAATATCAAGCTGGAGAAATCAGGTCTCGATAAACAAGTGCTCGACAACCTGAAGGCGAAAGTTGACATCGCCACCATCAGCATCACCGACCAGGGCGAGCAGGAAAGTAGCTCCATAGCCGCTACCGGTATTGGTTACATTTCATCGCTGCTGATTTACTTCTTCATTTTCTTTTTTGGCGCCCAAATCATGCGAGGCATTATCGAGGAAAAAACCAGCCGTATCATTGAAGTAATTATCAGCTCTGTGAAGCCTTTCCAACTCATGATGGGGAAAATAATCGGAGTTGGTGCCGTTGGGCTTACACAGTTCTTGCTCTGGACGCTCCTTACTTTTACGATTACTACGGTGCTCAGCAGTGTGTTTGGCTTCGAACCACAGGCTGCAAATAGCATGGTGAACGCCCAACCTGGCATGGCCGAAGTGCAGGCAGCGGCGGCCGATCAAAATGAGTTCGCTAAGATCATGACTGCCATTGGGTCAATCAACATCCCACAGGTGCTCTTCTTCTTCCTGATATATTTCCTTGGCGGGTACCTTCTCTACGGTTCACTATTTGCTGCAGTAGGTTCGGCAGTAGATTCAGAAGTCGACTCTCAGCAGTTTATGCTACCTGTTACGCTGCCACTCATTCTTTCGATCGTTTCTTTGGGAGCGGTTTTGAACGAGCCGGATGGGTCTTTGGCCTTCTGGATGTCCATGATTCCGCTAACCTCTCCAGTCGTTATGATGATGCGGATACCCTTCGGCGTGCCCATTTGGCAGCTTCTGCTTTCTGTCACGCTCCTGGCAGGTGGTTTCATGTTTACCGTGTGGCTTGCTGCCCGAATTTACAGGGTGGGCATTCTCATGCATGGCACGAAAGTGAATTACAAAGTGCTGGCCAAATGGTTTATGATGAAGAATTAATTAACGTCGACACATGGTCTAGAATTGACAAACTAGATTATCAGGAGGTTTTCAGGTTTCGCTCCCTTAAGGGTTAGGGGTCAATCGAAACCTGAAAGTCTCCCTGACTCAAATTATTCATCTGGTGTATAATCAATGGATACTGCATTATGACACTCCCTAAAAACGAGTTTCATGCAATTACCTGACGAGACAATATCTGCTCAAAATTCCCGTATCTTAGCTTTCACTTATAGCCAAAGATATTCGGAATGCAGTACCCTCTGAAAGAAGCCACTACCCTCGAGTTTTATAAGGATAACTCCAACTTCAAGTGGGTAGTGGTTTTAATTGCCATCCTGATCAGCATCGGGTCTATCTACTACACCAGCATAGTGGTTGAGAGCCTTAAGGACAGAGAAAAAAGGCTTATCGACCTTTTTGCCAATACCCTGGAGTATACCGCCAATGAAGACGGTGAGTCCAACCTTACCTTCATTTTTGATGAGATCATTGTAGCCAACAACTCAATCCCGGTAATTATAGCAGACGAATTCGGCATCCCCTCGCAGTCGAAAAATGTTAAAAAAGCGGACGAGGCAAAAACTGAAAGAGAACGAATAAGAATTCTGGCAGAAACACTGAAGGACATGGAGAAAGACCATGAGCCCATCGTTGTTACGCTGCGTAACAAAAACAAAAACTACGAAATAACAGGCTACAACTACATCTACTACCAAAACTCTGACCTTCTCAAACAGCTCACCTACTACCCCTACATCCAGCTGTCAGTGATTTTCCTCTTTGGGCTCATTGCCTACATCGCCTTCAACTCGTCCCGCTCCGCCGAGCAAAATAGGGTGTGGGTGGGGCTGGCCAAAGAAACAGCCCATCAGTTGGGCACGCCGCTCTCCTCGCTCATGGCATGGGTAGAATATTTCAAAACAGATGATCGCTTCAAAGATTCGGACATTATCCCTGAGCTCAACAAAGACATCGAAAGGCTGGAAATGATCACCTCTCGTTTTTCTAATATTGGTTCGGTACCGCAGCTCAACGAGGAAAATCTTTACGACGCCCTGGAGGAAACCATCAGCTACCTGCAGAAAAGAGTCTCGACCAGGGTAAAGTTTATTCTCAGCGCTTTCCCCAACAAAGACATCAAAGCCGACATTAATAAGCCCCTGTTTGCCTGGGTGGTAGAAAACCTCTGCAAAAACGCCGTGGATGCTATGAGCGGCACCGGCACCATCGAAATCAAAATCCTGAAAGCCAATGAGGGCAAAGTGATGGTCGACATCAGCGATACGGGAAAAGGCATTCCCAAATCAAAAATCGGTTCGGTATTCCAGCCAGGCTACACCTCCAAGAAAAGAGGCTGGGGACTTGGATTAACACTGGTAAAGCGAATTATTGAAAATTACCATACCGGAAAGATTTTTGTTAAGTCATCTGAGCTGGACAAAGGGACCACGTTTCGCATCGTTTTGAAAGTTTAGTCGGGAAGGATAGAATCGCCTCCCTAAGCCCTATTCTAAGTGGTTCACAGATAAGCGGAAAAGAATTCAAATTCTTTGGAATCAAGATGGGAATCAAACTTGGCTTTAAAGGATTATTGGTTTAATTTTGCACTTCGAAATTCAAAGTGACATAATTCTTATAACACTCACAAAATAATGGCGAACACCGGAAGAATAACCCAGGTAATTGGACCCGTCGTTGACGTTAGTTTTGAAGGCGAAGGCTCCAAACTGCCCGAAATCCTTGATGCCCTTAAGGTTACCAAAGAAAATGGCCAGGTAGTAATCCTGGAAGTACAGCAACACCTGGGCGAAGACAGGGTTCGTACTATTGCCATGGACAGTACAGATGGTTTGAGCAGAGGGATAGTAGTTACCGATACTGGCGCTCCTATTTCCATGCCCATCGGCGATGACATCAAAGGCCGTTTGTTCAATGTGGTTGGTGAAGCCATTGACGGCATCAGCCAGCCTGAAGGCAAAAACAGGCTTCCTATTCACCGTTCTGCCCCAAGGTTCGAAGATCTTTCAACTTCCACCGAGGTGCTTTTCACAGGAATCAAAGTAATCGACCTTATCGAGCCTTACTCAAAAGGTGGTAAAATTGGTTTGTTCGGCGGTGCCGGTGTGGGCAAAACAGTATTGATCCAGGAATTGATCAACAACATCGCCAAGGCCTATGCTGGTCTTTCAGTATTTGCTGGTGTGGGTGAAAGAACACGTGAAGGAAATGACCTTCTTCGTGAAATGATTGAATCTGGTATCGTAAACTATGGCGACGACTTCCTTCATTCGATGGAAAAAGGTGGATGGGATCTTAGCAAAGTAGATAAAAAGAAATTACTTGACTCGAAGGCTACCTTCGTGTTTGGCCAAATGAACGAGCCTCCCGGGGCCCGTGCAAGAGTGGCTCTGTCAGGCCTTACCCTGGCTGAGTACTACCGTGATGGTGATGGAACAGGCAAAGGAAAAGACATTCTTTTCTTTATCGACAATATCTTTCGTTTCACCCAGGCTGGTTCTGAGGTATCTGCCCTTCTTGGTCGTATGCCTTCTGCGGTAGGCTACCAGCCTACACTGGCTACCGAAATGGGTGCCATGCAGGAGAGAATTACTTCTACAAAAAATGGTTCTATCACATCGGTGCAGGCTGTTTATGTACCTGCTGATGACTTGACTGACCCTGCTCCGGCAACTACCTTCTCTCACCTTGATGCCACAACGGTACTTTCAAGAAAGATTTCCGAGCTAGGTATTTATCCTGCTGTGGATCCTTTGGATTCTACATCAAGAATTCTTTCAGCCGACATCGTGGGCGAAGAGCATTACAGATGTGCGCAAAACGTGAAGGAAATTCTTCAGCGCTACAAAGAACTTCAGGACATCATTGCCATCCTTGGTATGGATGAGCTTTCTGACGAAGATAAACTGGCTGTTTCGAGAGCTCGCCGTGTGCAGCGTTTCCTTTCTCAGCCATTCCACGTAGCCGAGCAGTTCACAGGTATCCCTGGCCAGCTGGTCGACATCAAAGACACTATCAAAGGTTTCAATATGATCATGGCTGGTGATGTTGATCACCTTCCGGAATCGGCCTTCAACCTGAAAGGAACCATTGAGCAGGCTATCGAAGCTGGCGAGAAAATGTTGGCTGAAGCTGCTAAAGCGTAATCTGAAACTGTAAAACATGTATTTGGAAATTATCACACCCGATCGTAAAGTGTTTGAAGGAGAAGTTGATGCTGCTACCTTCCCTGGCAGCGACGGCTCGTTTCAGGTGCTGAACAATCACGCACCTATTATCAGCTCTTTGGCGAAGGGAGATTTAATATACAAAACCAAGGAAGGATCAAAAATCCTCATGGTTGATGGTGGCGTGGTGGAGGTAAGGAATAATCATGTGATTGTTCTTGCAGAATCTGTGGAATAGATCATCAAAGCAAATAATAAAAGCCTCTGACAGCCCTTGTTGTCAGGGGCTTTTTTCGTTTTAAGCGGCCTCTGACGCCCTTGTTGCGGACTGAGTTACCATTTTCCAGGCATTCAAACTGGGTGTCAACTATTTAGACTACTTTTATCGACACATTATACATACCTACTTGCTCATGAAAAGAATTCTGATCCTATTAGCTCTCGGGCATTTTTTATTCGTCGGCTGCACCTCCAACCAGCCAACTACCGCCTGGCAAATTGGCCCCTTTGTGAAACAGGACGATGCCAACCCCATCTTAACGGCACTGGATAGCACGGCTTTTTTCTGCCCCGTGAGAATGGACAGCGTGTACTGGGAAGCGAAGGACGTATTCAACCCCACGGCGCTGGTAAGAAATGGGCAAGTGCATCTACTCTACCGAGCCGAAGACAGGGTCGGGAAATACGCAGGCACATCCCGCATAGGATTGGCCGTCAGCGATGATGGTATTCACTTCGAAAGGATGCCAGCCCCCATTTTCTACCCCGAAAATGATGATCAAAGCAAATACGAGTGGGAAGGTGGCTGCGAAGACCCCAGGATTGTAGAAAGTAACGACGGCATCTACTTTATGACCTACACAGCTTACGATGGCGAAATAGCCCGGCTGCTGGTGGCTTCATCTAAAGACCTGGTGAGCTGGACAAAATATGGCCCGGTCTTTCAATCGGCCGAAAACGGGAAATTCCTTGACCTTTGGTCGAAATCAGGCGCTGTTGTCACAAAAAGAGACGGCGATAAATTTGTCGCTACCAAAATCAACGGCAAGTATTGGATGTACTGGGGCGACACCAACATTTACCTGGCCTGGTCCGACGACCTCATCAACTGGACGCCAGTAACCGATGATGCGGCTGGTGTAACCGACTACAAGCTAAAGCCCATTTTCGGCCCACGGCCGGGCAAGTTCGACAGCGACCTGGTGGAGCCTGGCCCACAGGCTTTCGTAACCGACCAGGGCATTCTCCTCATCTACAACAGCAGAAATTTTGGAGAAAACCGAACGGCTGATTTGGCAGACGGTACCTACTCCGCAGGGCAGATTCTTCTTGACATCAACGACCCCGCCGAAGTGGTAAGCCGCTCCGACGATTACTTTATGACACCCGATAAAGACTATGAAATCACCGGTCAGGTAAACAATGTGTGTTTTCTGGAAGGGTTAGTGAATTTCAAAGGCAAATGGTACTTATATTACGGAACCGCTGACTCTAAAATCGCAGTAGCGGTAAGTGAATAAAAAATTTAATAGGTCCGACAATGAAAAAATTAGCACTATTTCTGGCTATTGCTGCTTTCAGCACCGCTTCATTTGCCCAAAACAAGCTCACTAAAGAAGAAAAAAAAGATGGCTATATGCTCCTTTTTAATGGAAAAGACCTCTCTGGCTGGATAGGCAATAAGCAAGATTATGTGGCGGAAAACGGCACTATTGCAGTGAAAACAGATGCAGGTGGAAGCGGCAATCTTTACACTGAAAAGGAATACGGAGATTTCATTTTCCGCTTTGAGTTCAAGCTAACACCTGACGCCAACAACGGTCTGGGCATCCGCACACCACTGGAAGGCGATGCTGCTTATGTTGGTATGGAGCTGCAGATATTAGACAACACTGCCGAAATGTACTCCAAGCTTCAGCCCTATCAATACCATGGCTCCGTATATGGGGTTATCCCGGCTAAGCGTGGTTTTTTAAAGCCTGTTGGCGAGTGGAACTACCAGGAGGTTGAAGTGAAGGGCAACAAAGTCAAGGTGACGCTTAATGGCGAAGTAATTGTGGATGGCGACATCGCCGAGGCCAGCAAAGACGGCACTATGGACCATAAAGAGCATCCAGGTCTGAAAAATAAGAAAGGCTACATTGGCTTTTTAGGCCATGGCTCAGAGTTGTATTTTAGGAACATCAGGATAAAAGAGCTTGATTGAATAACTCATCAACAAATCAGTATTCAGGTTTTAGGATAACAGAACCTCCGCCGGGATATTGAATTCCTTGTGAAATAGTCTTGCCAATTCCAGGGTCAAAGGCTTCCGCTTATTCAAAAGTGAGGAAATATGCCCTTTGCTCCCATACTTTCCTACCAAATCTTTATTCCTGAGGCCAAGCTCCGACATTTTCAACCTGATCGCATCTATGGGATCAGGTAATGGGACTGGAAAGTGTTCATCTTCAAACTGCTTAATAAGGAGCAAAGCAACTTCCACCTTTTTGCCGGCTGGGGAATCTGGAGCCACCTTTCCGTCAAACATTTCATCCACCCATTCAAGATAAGCTTCATATTGAGCTTCGTTTTTTATTACCGCCAATTCCATCCTATTTCCTTTTAAATTGTACAGTTACTACATCTATTTTGTCATACTCAGTATGAGTGCCAAACCACTTGACCTGGATTGCCTTAAACTCAAATACAATGCGGACAACAAGTCTATATTTATTCCCCATTATGTTAAACACAACCCGATCGTCACCAACCACACTGGCATTCCCATACACACCCTTCAAGTCATTAAAGCTTTCAAAATCAGCTTTTACTAATTCGTGATACCACTCGAACAGCGCCGTCGCTGCCAATAGGTATTTTTTTGAGTACTCCAACAGAGTTCTTCTTGTTATGATATTGAACACACATCAAACATAGAAAGTTTTCCTAAAGAAAACTATTAGGCGGGATAAAACACACCTCGGAGTCCACAAAAAGTCTCGCCTATATGAACTAACAGGGCCTCAATCGTAAAAAAGCCATCATTTTTGATGGCTTTCTGTTCTCCTGCTCCTCCTCATCGATTGGCGTATTGGGCTCGAGTCGTGTGACGAACCGCAAGCACGCTCTGATTAACAGTTAAATGTACATTGTAAAACCAAGGATCAATCTGAATTTCTGGGGGGAGTTGATTTTTGGCATCGGTACTTTGTGTTAGCATAAAGAAGCAAAAGGTCCAAGCGGGACGCATTGAACCAGTTTTGCTTCTTTATTGCCTGCTAATCGTTGAATAGAATAATGTTCTTTTGAGTTTTACTCCCCAGGTTTTCCGCTTGATCCAAAACCAACAGGTGCTCTACTTTCGACGAACGTATTTTCCACTTGATCCGGTATTGATTCTCAAAAAGTATAAACACAAAAAAGCCATCATCCCTGATGGCTTTCTTTACTTCTGCTCCTCCTCTTGGGCTCGAACCAAGGACCCTCTGATTAACAGTCAGATGCTCT